>NZ_JBKJUM010000156.1:0-6942 GCF_046590655.1 Daejeonella sp. | reverse complement strand
CATCATTCCATTTGCATCATTAACTGGTGTCTTTGTTTTTCATTGCCACAATCTTGAACACGAAGATGATGGCATGATGTTACAATATCAATTGGCTTAAAATGATTTATTACACCTTTTCAATGCATGCTGAAGTGATTTCAGATAAGCCTGGCAAATGTCCAAAGTAAAATTAATAGAAAAAAATAGCATGCTATTTCAAAATACCAAAGGACCATGCAAAGGAAAACAAATTGGTACGTAATCACAGGAGGACTAAGTTCAGGTAAAATTACTACAGTCAATTTACATAAAGAAAGAGGATACATAACAACGTTTGAACCTGCCCGACATTCTCTCGATACTCAGCACCTGAAAGGAAAAACTACGGAGGACGTTTTGCCTTTGGATTACCGCCCGAATTCTTTACAGATTTCACCAATAAAAACCTAAATGGAAAAGCACCATTCTGAAATCCCGGCAAAAAAAGAAGAACAAGATCATTTCAAAATGGATCACAGCAGTATGAAGCATGGATCCAATCCATCGATGGGACATGAAGGGCACAATCATGCCATGATGATCGCTGATTTCAAAAAGCGATTTTATGTCGTGCTGGCGCTCACTATCCCCATTATGCTTTTATCAGAAATGATACAGCACTTTATTGGTGTAGACTGGCAGTTTACAGGTTCGTCCTATATCTTATTCGCCTTATCATCGGTTGTGTTTTTTTATGGAGGATGGCCTTTTTTGAAAGGGTTAGTTGATGAGGTAAAGGCGAAAAATCCAGGCATGATGTTTTTGATCGGCTTTGCCATAACGGTAGCCTACGTTTACAGTGTAGCCATCGTATTTGGTTTGGAAGGCATGGATTTTTTCTGGGAATTGTCAACTCTGATTCTCATCATGCTTTTAGGGCATTGGATCGAAATGAAATCTATTGCCGGCGCATCCAAAGAACTGGAATTGTTAGTACAATTAATGCCTGCTGATGCGCACATGGTGATGCCGGATATGGTGCATGATGTAAAGACTGATTCACTCAAAGAAAATGATATTATTCTGGTTAAACCCGGTGAAAAAGTGGCAGCAGATGGAGTTGTACTGGAAGGTGAAAGTTACCTCAATGAATCCATGCTCACAGGTGAATCAAAGCCTGTACAAAAAGGTAAAGGGGATAAAGTAATTGCAGGCGCCATTAATGGCAGCGGCTCTTTAAAAGTTACCGTATCCCACGCTGCCAAAGACTCTTACCTCTCCCAGGTGATTAAGCTGGTAGATGATGCGCAAAAGTCTAAATCCAAAACGCAGCTACTGGCAGATAAAGCAGCACGATGGTTAACCGTAATTGCTCTCGTTTCAGGTATAGCTACATTTTTGTATTGGTATTTAACCGGCCAAACCCTGGCATTTGCTATGGAAAGGATGGTAACGGTCATTGTGATTTGTTGTCCGCACGCACTAGGATTGGCAGTGCCACTAGTGGTAGCAAAATCAACGGCTTTATCCGCAAAAAATGGCTTACTGATTAAAAACAGAACAGCGTTTGAGAATTCAAGAAAAATCACCACAATTGTATTTGACAAGACTGGTACTCTTACGGTAGGTAAATTCCAGGTATCAAAAATTGTCTCTTTGCAAAATGGCCTTAATGAAAACGAGATCATTCGTTTAGCCGCTGCTCTGGAACAAAAATCAGAACATCCTATAGCAACAGGCATTCTGCAAAAGGTAAAAGAATTATCCCCGCCTGACGGACGGGCAGGCCTCGCTATTCCTGCAACAGAAAATTTTACCGCCATCACCGGTAAGGGTGTTGAAGCTAAAGTAGAGGGCAAAAAGGTTTTGGTAGTCAGTCCGGGTTATTTAAAAGAAAAAAATATTGCTATCCCCGATAATTTCGTGGCTAACGATACGGAAACAGTTGTGTTTGTACTGATCAATGATGAACTGGCTGGGTATATCGCATTATCAGATGAGTTACGTCCTGAATCAGCGGAAGCCATTAAAACCTTAAAGGAGCACAATATTAAATCTCTTCTCCTCACTGGCGATAACGATAAAGTCGCGAAAAGCGTAAGTGAAACATTGGGAATGGATAGTTTTATGGCGCAGGTGTTACCTCATCAGAAACTCGAAAAAATAAAAGAGCTGCAAAGTAAAGGCGAGTTTGTGGCTATGACAGGGGATGGAGTGAACGATGCGCCTGCCTTAGCCATTGCCGATGTAGGGATTGCAGTAGGCAGTGGCAGCGATATAGCCGCTGAAACAGCCGGAATTATTTTGGTGAATAGTAATCCAAAAGATGTGGTGAACCTGATTTTATTCGGCAAGGCCACTTACCGCAAGATGATTCAAAACCTGGTTTGGGCGACGGGGTATAACGTGATCGCATTGCCTCTGGCGGCAGGGGTTCTGTACAATCAGGGGTTGTTATTAAGTCCGGCCGCAGGTGCTGTTTTAATGACAGTCAGTACGATTGTGGTAGCCATTAATGCAAGTATGTTAAACGTGAAGTAGTAGCGCGTTGCATTGCAGTTTGTGTTATGCTTTATTGTTATTCTTTCCCCGACTGCGATAAATAGCTATTGATTTATTAAAAAACGGCCTTTTATTAGGTAGATTGCTTTATGTGAAGTATAGTATAGGCTTCTCATTTTTTAAAAATGCCTAAGAATGAAGACAGCACTCCAAATAGCGATAGCATTGTTATTATGCTCAGCAGCCTGTAATACTGCAGAGAGACCGAATCCTGTATCGTACGAGAATAAAAAGGAGCTTACCAACATTCGCTTAACTGGTTTAGATCAACAAGCTGTAGATTTGGGAAAATATAAAGGCAAAGCCGTTTTCATCAATTTTTGGGCTACCTGGTGTAAACCATGCCTTTCTGAAATGCCTTCCATCGAAAAAGCGCAGAATCTTCTCCGCAATGAGGAGATAATATTTCTACTTGCATCAGATGAAAGTGTTGAACAAATTACTGAGTTTAGAACCAAGTATGATTATAAATTCAATTATGCAAGAATAGATAACAGCGAGGACATGGATTTTCAAGCGCTTCCAACCACTTTTATTTATAGTCCGGAGGGTCGTCTCGTGTTTTCAGAGCCGGGCGAAAGAAAATGGGACGATTCTGCAAATATTAATATGATACTGAAAATAATAAAAGCGAAATGACCAGACAACTTCTAACCCTACTTATATCGATCTTCCTATTTGCCTGTGATAACCCGGAAAAGAGTGCGCGCGATCAAAAAGAGATTCTAGAACTTCTGCCTTCTCCTGTCGATTCTGTGAGTGCTGAACCTTATTTGTTTACCGATAAAAACGGTATGGTGTATCTATCATGGATTGAAATAGCAAAAGGCACGAGTTTCCTAAAATTTTCTAGTTTAAGTAACGATGAGTGGTCGAAACCAGTAGTTATAGCTTCGGGCGATAACTGGTTTGTCAACTGGGCAGATTACCCGATGCTGGCATCTGACGGGGATGGTAATATGATCGCTCACATTTTGGAAAAAAGCAACAATGGTACATATACGTATGATGTTAAGCTCTTTGTTTCTTCAGACAAAGGAGTAAACTGGAGCCCCTCAGGGATACTGCATGATGATGGTAAAAAAGCAGAACACGGCTTTGTTTCATTACTCTCCGATAAGGGACATTATTTTGCTTCATGGCTCGATGGCAGAAATACGGCAATGGACGGCAGCACAGGACATGGAGAGGGACATCATGGAGCAATGTCTCTAAGGGCAGCAAATATTACAAAAACAGGTTTAAAATCCGATGAATGGGAGCTGGATAACAGAGTTTGTGATTGCTGCCAGACAAGTGCAACTCTTACTGCAAACGGGCCTGTTGTGATTTACCGAGACCGTTCAGAACTTGAAATCCGGGATGTTTCAATCGTTAGATTAGTAGATGGCAAATGGACCAAACCCAAACCTATATTTTCTGATAATTGGAAAATTTCGGGATGTCCCGTTAACGGGCCGAGAGCGGATGCGCTGGGAAATAACCTTGCGATAGCCTGGTTTTCTGCCCCAGATAAAATGGGAAAAGTGCAGGTCACTTTCTCTAATGATGGGGGAGCTACGTTTACTAGCCCTGTTAAAATTAATAAATCCGAAACCATTGGCCGCGTAGATCTCGTGTTGTTGGATGATAAAAGCGCAATGATAAGCTGGATGGAAGGCTCAGAGATAAAGGCAGCCAGGGTATACAGTAATGGTAAGAAAGAACCCTCTATGGTTGTTGCTTCTTCTTCCGAATCGAGGTCAGGCGGATTTCCCCAAATGACAAAATCAGGAAAAAGAGTGATTTTTGCATGGTCTGATACTAAAGAAAAAACCATTAGGACTGCTAGTCTCATGCTGAAATAATAGGCTCTTTGTTTTCTCCTTAATTCTATATACTACTCGTGTTTTTTATGTTTCACATGCTCCTCCATTTTATAGTTCCTGCAATAATCGCAGCTCTGTTTTATAGAAAAATGCCCTTCAAAGCATGGCTGATCATGATGGCAACCATGGCAGTAGATCTGGATCATTTAGTGGCTGATCCCATCTATGATCCCAACCGATGCAGTATTGGATTTCACCCCTTGCATTCTTACCTGGCTGTGGGTATTTATATAGGACTGTTATTCATTCCACGTATGCGATTAATTGCTGTTGGCTTAGTTATACACATGATCCTTGATTATGTGGATTGCTTTATATGAATTACTTTGAGATATGCGGAAATAGATGTGAAAACACTTGCTTGCGCTCTGCCAACTACCATAATGGTTTCACCCGAGGGGGACACTGTTTTTAGGCAAGAAGGAACAGCCGTCAAAAATTAGAACAAAACCCCCGATGGATTGTCTATTCTACAGACTATATGAATAATCATGAAATTCTGATATAGCCGCAAGCCTTCCTTGATATTGTTTAATCAACATTAAATCTTTAATTATGAAAACGAACACTTTAATTATTGGTGCTCTCGCACTTTCACTCAGCTTTTCAGCTTGTCAAAATAAAGCATCCAAGACTGAAACAGATCATTCTGATATGGATAGTAATGATATGGACATGGACTCGATGTCGATGAGTTCCGGAATGAAATCCGGAATGGATAAGATGATGAATGATATGCATCAAATGAAGATGACCGGAAACATAGACAATGATTATGCGATGAACATGAAAAACCACCATCAGGCCGCAGTTGATATGGCTCAGGCAGAGCTTGAATCCGGGAAAGATGATGATTTGAAGAAAATGGCTCAAAAAATCATTGATGCTCAAAAATCAGAAATTAATGAATTACAGTCTTTTCTTGATAATCATAAAAATCCTGAAAAAAATTATGATCCTGCAATGAAAGAAAAGGGTTTTGCTAAAGTCATGGATCAAAACATGACAATGATGATGGATATGCCAAAAATGGATCAAAGTTCTTCAACCGACAAGCACTTTGTACAGATGATGATACCTCATCACCAGAGTGCAATTATGATGGCGGAAGGATTCGTTCAATTTGGAAAAGATCCGGGATTAATTTCGATGAGCAGGAAAATAATAGCAGACCAGAAAATGGAAATTGATCAGTTTAAAAAATGGAGCGAATAACAATTATCAATCTTAATCAGTAAAATTATGTCACATCAGAAATTTCAAGATTGCATGGATGCTTGTGTAGCATGTGCAGTAGCCTGTAGCCATTGTGCTACCGAATGTTTAAAAGAAGATGATGTTAAAATGATGGCTCGGTGCATTCAACTGGACATGGAATGTGCTGCTCTATGCCGGGCAGCAGCAGAAATAATGAGTTTGGGTAGTGAATACAGCGCCCACTTATGCAGAATATGTGCAGACGCTTGTAATGCCTGTGCCGAAGAATGCGAAAAACATGCTGAAATGGGGATGGAGCATTGCATAAAATGCGCAGAAGCTTGCCGCCAATGTGCTGAAACTTGTGAGCAAATGGCAACAGCGGTTTAGAGATGTTTTAAAAATGGCTATCGAGCAGTCAATAGACCTGCTGGATATCTTGCCTGCTTTAGAGGGTGCTTAAAAAATGTTTCTTAAACTAATCGCAGGAGTTTCAACAATCTAAGAGGGATGAATAATCTAAATCCTACCATTTTCATCATACCAGTTATAGCTTTAACCCTTTTAGGGATATTTTATGTCTTTTTCTTAAAGAAAACTACCAACAAATCAAGTTATAAATACCTGATTTTTATACTATTCATCCTTGCGTTTTTCCTTAACCTTGTATGGGAATTATTGCAGGGCCCGTTATATTTTGGTTATAATTATGATGCGCAGCATATAACTTTTTGTGCACTAGCTTCTGTAGCTGATGCGAATATGGTAGTGCTGCTTTATTTTGCTTTAACGCTGATTTACAAAAATGTATTTTGGATTCGCGAATTAACGGTTAAACGAATTCTTCTGATTATGGTAATTGGGGGGATCGGAGCTATAATTTTTGAGCTCAGACATATAATGGCGGGCAGTTGGGTGTATTCAGATTCTATGCCCATTATACCATATACTAGCGTGGGTCTCTCCCCTGTTTTACAATTCACGCTTCTGCCCGTCGGGATTTATCTTCTAAGTGGATATTTTTTAAAGGGCAGGACTGCTCATATAATGTAATTTGCTTGTCAACTACTTCCAGAGGGAAATAGATAGATCACGTAATTACTCTCCATACTCCGGGAATGGATCTGGGGGAACAGCGGGCGGTAACAGGACTGGTATGTCAAGTTTGCTCTTCAAAATGTCGCTGGCGTAAATGAGATTGCTTCTTTCGGAGGCTTTCAGAAGCAATATCAAATCAATATAGATCCTAATAAGCTTACTTATTATAAACTCTCCTTAAGCGATATTATCAGGACGGTTAATACCAATAATAACGAAGCCGGTGGGCGGATGTGCTTTAATTTCTAAGGCATTC
>NZ_JBKJUM010000075.1:0-3565 GCF_046590655.1 Daejeonella sp. | reverse complement strand
GTTTTAGTTTGATGAGATTTCTGTAAGTGCGGCTGCTTTCTATTTTAGAACTCTAAAACCAGGTGAGAATTATTCATCCTGGGTTCCAGTTTATTACCTTAGGGATTAAATTATTTTCATAATGAACCGAAGAAGTAATTCATTTTTTAAGTGCAGTCCTGTTCTGGCTCTGCGTATTGTTTTAGTGATCATTCTGAGTGTAAGTGTAAGCTTGTCATACGCACAAATCAAACCTCGAATTATTATAACGGCTGACCCGGAACTGGATGATGCAAATTCTCTCATCCGCTTTTTGTTATACAGCACGGATTTCAGGGTAGAGGGATTGATCTATGCAAGCAGTCAGTTTCATTGGACGGGCGATGGAAAGGGAACGAAATTAGCGGTTCCCGGACGTGAGTATACGAAGTTTGGATTAAACCTATGTCCCTGCGAGTCTTACCGGTGGGCGAAGGATGAACGATTCATCGACGATATCGTGGAGAATTATGAAAAAGTGTATAGTAATTTGAAAGTTCATCATTCCGATTATCCTACACCCCTGGAACTTAAATCGAAAATACGTAAAGGCAATATTGAATTTGATGGTGACTTCTCAAAAGATAGCCCCGGCTCAGACTTGATTAAATCATTAATGCTGGATGATTATAAAGATCCGCTTTATATTACCGCTTGGGGCGGACAAAGCACGATTGCCCGTGCATTAAAATCCATCGAGGATCAGTACAAGAACAAAAAGGAATGGAACGGTATCCGGAATAAAATTCTAAGTAAAGTTGTGCTTCTTCCTTCCGGAGATCAGGATAATACGTATGAGAAGTATATCAAAATCCACTGGCCTGAGATCGATTACCGTCAGATGGGCAGAGGACCTAATTATAGTTATGGGATTCAGATGCGAGCAAGCCCAGAGAATATTATTTATACAACGGCTTCGTGGATGAGCGAGGAGCCACTGCGGATGGTCACCGGATTTTTAGGGCAGCTAGAACAAAATTACAGTGATGTACTTGATGCTAAAGGCAAAAAATATATCCACTTTGCAGCAGATGGCGCTAAAAGAATGCGCCAGATAATTTTGGATTCTACTCACCTGGCTCACCGGTGGAGAAAAGCCTGAATCTGTATTAGCCATAACACAACAGATCAAACCAGACATTTATCCGAAGGTTGACGATGAAGCCACCATTCTTCTGAAATACCCAAAAATGCAGGGAATAATACAAGCATCATGGAATTGGCCTTTCAGCAGAAAAGATATGGAGGTTTATGGTAAAACGGGATATGTTATTGCCGATAACGGCACAGATATTAGAGTGCGCCTGCCAAATGACAAAACAGAGCGAAAAGAGAGTTTAAAGAAGCTGGAGACTCCTTACAACGACCCGTTTTCGCTTTTTGCTGCCCTGGTTAGAAAGGAAATTGCACTTCCAAAGTATGATCTGTCTTCCCTTGAAAATAATATGATTGTAGTTGAAATATTGGAAGCTGCAAAAATGAGTGCTAAAACAGGAAAGGCTGTGAAACTTAAATAGGATAAGGAAACAAGGTTTGACTGCCTGCTGCAGGCGGGTTTGACTCATAGGAAGTATACGTCGTAGAATCTAATTATTCAATGAAGCAACTCGCTGAATAGGTCATATAGTTGCTCTGTATCGTCAATGAAATAACTAAATTTAATCTTCATAATCTCATTTTTAAGGCCCTTAGTATATGATCCGAACTCATAAGTTTCAAATTGGTGTAATTGTTATCCTTTTTCTACTGGCCGCAAGTTTCCCATTGACGGGAATGTCGCAACAAAAACTTCCACAGAAATTAAAGACCAGCCTGAATGCCTATTCATTCAATGATCCGCTGATCAAAGGGGAAATGAATCTGGACAACTTATTGGAGTATTGCGCCGCCAATCAGTTTGATGCGGTGGATATTACAGCCTACTATTTCCCGGGTTATCCGGAAGTTCCTTCCGATGAATATTTGTACCACATCAAACAAAAAGCTTTTTTGCTTGGACTTGAAATTAGCGGAACAGGCGTGCGCAACGATTTTACCGATCCAGATCCGGTCAGGCGAAAAGCAAGTGTTGCATTGGTGAAAAATTGGATTTTAGCTGCCGAAAAACTGGGTGTTCCTGTTATTCGGGTTTTCTCCGGAACAGCTGATGTTAAACATATCCCGCGCGAAAAAGTCGTTGATTATCTGGTCGAAAGCCTCAAAGAATGTGTTGAATTCGGGAAAGCTCACGGGGTTATTGTTGGAATACAAAATCACCATGATTTTCTCAAAACGGCCGATCAAACCATTGAAATCATCCAACGTGTCAATTCCAATTGGTTTGGACTGATTCTGGATATTGGCAGCTATCGTAACGATGCATATCAGGAAATAGAAAAGTCAATTCCATACGCGGTCAGCTGGCAATTAAAAGAAAATCTGTACATGAATGGTATTGAGCAAAAAACTGACGTGACAAAACTGATGGCGATAATCCAAAAATCCAGCTATCGCGGATATATTCCGCTTGAAACCCTGGGCAAAGGCGACCCCAAAGTGAAAGTTCCATTGTTTCTTAATGAAATCAGACGGGCTATTAAATAGTTCAATAAATTTATAATTGTATTTCGGGTCGCAACGATTCTGAATTCGTCAAAGCTTATCTTTGATAAATATTACTGAAAAATGAATTTTTAGAACCCCTAAATTAGCTTACCTTTAATTATTCAAAAAATACGCCATGATCAAAAAACTTCTTTTAGCCGGCGCTATTGCAATTTTTTCTTTTGCAACCTCCGATGCTCAGACCTTAAAAACACCGGCTCCTTCACCGGCTACTACCCTAAGCCAGGATTTTGGACTTGCGAACATTGAACTTTCTTATTCCCGTCCGGGTATGAAAGGCCGTAAAATATTTGGCGATGTAGTTCCATACGGAAAAGTATGGCGCACGGGTGCCAACAGCGCTACCACTCTTACTTTTGGCGAGGAAGTAACAATCGGGGGCACGAAAATAAAGGCCGGTAAATATGGTTTGCTTACGATTCCGGAAGCCGGGGAATGGACAGTTATTATTTCTAAACAAACAGACGTAACCAGTCCCGCCGCCTATAAGCAGGATCAGGATGTTGTACGTGTAAAGGTTGCACCGCTTGACCTTCCTTTCAACATTGAAACGTTTACCATTGGGTTTGCAAACATCACGGCGAATACCTGTGATTTGCAAATAATTTGGGAGAATAAAGTTGTGCAAGTTGGAATTTCAACTGATGTAGAAACCAAAGTAATGGCTCAGATTAAAAATGTTATGGAAAAAGATACGAAGCCTTACTTTAATGCGGCTATGTATTATTTAGAAAATGGCAAGGATCTGAACCAGGCATTGGTGTGGTTTGATAAGGCTGTAGAATCGAACCCTACGGCCTACTGGATGCAGCATCAGCGAGCTAACACTCTTGCTAAACTGGGTAGAAAAGCGGAAGCGGTCTCGGCGGCTAACAAATCGATGGAGCTGGCAAAAAAGGCCGAAAACGCTGACTATGTAACAATGAATCAGAAATTAATCGCT
>NZ_JBKJUM010000132.1:0-5424 GCF_046590655.1 Daejeonella sp. | reverse complement strand
ATTGTACAGTTGGAAAATCATCAGTAAAGCTGTTATTGGTCAGTCGCACAGGATTGCTGCCATCAGGGTTCATGATATATATTTCAAAATAGGAAGCTACAGAGGGAGTTGAAAAGTCCCTACCACTGGTAAGGACGATTTTGTTTGTTTTTCTGCCCCAGGAAGGTCTTGCATCAATTGCGGGGGTATTTGTAAGACGAGATTGCTGACTGCCATCGGCGTTCATTACATATATTTCCGGATTTCCATCTCTTGAGCTCATAAAAGCCATCTTCATTCCGTCAGGCGACCATGTAGGCATTTGATCAAGCGCAGGGGTCGTGGTTAATTGTGTTACATTGCTTCCATCAGCATTCATCACAAATACATCGGTATTGCCCGATGCAATCAGTGACTGAAAAGCTATTTTGCTGCCATCAGGCGAAAACGTCGACCATTTATCATCCTGTGTGCGGTTAGTCAGTCGTGTTGGATTTGACCCATCGAAGTTTACAATATAAATTTCATGATTGCCATCGCGGTTGCTTGAAAAAATAATACGATTACTTGTCGGTAACCACTCAGGCCAGTCTTCATCTGCAGACGAAGTATTGGTTGCATTTCTGACATTTGAGCCATCAGCGTTCATCACAAAAATGTCTCTTGCTCCTGTTGTCCCTGATGCAAACGCAATGAATTTTCCATCAGCTGACCATGTTGCCCGTCCATCAGGTACATTGTTGTTAGTAAGTCGAACTAAATTCGTCGAGTTAGAATTCATAGCATAAATTTCATCATTGCCATCTCCGTTACTCACGAACAGAATAGTACGCCCAAGTTCTTCAGGTTGAGTTTCTTTTTTACAAGCATACAAGTTGAGTGCAAATAAGAGTGCTGCAAAGAAATTTAAATACTTTTTCATACATCAGGTTTTAAGTTATGTAAGTTATTGGTATTGACATCATTAGCATCCACTGCAAGAGGGTAAATCAAATATATTAAAAAAATATATGACTTTCGCAATAGTAGAGTCTGAAAAAAAATGGCAAATCAAAGGGTTTGGTTTACGATTTCTTGATGCAATATTCCATTCTACCGGATCTTACAAAACCCCTTAGGCAGTATGTTAACAGAAACCGTCTAATAAATTCTGCTGCAGGAAGTCTGATTATTTTTTTTCTAAGCTCCTTGTATCATCCTTACATTTAAAAATTACAGGATTCCCATTGGCGCAAATATGCAGGGTTAGGAAAAGGCAGATAGCTGAGGCTGTGATATGGTGGGATTTGTTCTCCTAGCTCAACGTATGAAAATTGTCTATAATCTATACCAGATAGCTCTGCTAACTTTTCCATAGATAAACTCCTCTCTTTCCTGAGCATTCTAATTCTTAGTCCAAAAGCTTCTATTAGTTCCGTATCCTTGGTCTTTATCACATTCCAAAGGAGTACCATTAAAAAAAGAGATACTATGAAGTTTATTTCATATTTTGCTTCGTCATTTTTTTAGAAATAATTGATTATAACTTAAACTTAAATCACTCAAAAATAAAAAAATCATTGGTTACATCTGCATATTAATAGCCGTGTTTAATGTCATTGGACTTATTTATTTAATGATTGCTAATCCAGACAAACTATCTAATAATTCAAGTTATTTCATAAAGAAAATAACGTTTGCAATTGCGGTAGGAGGGTTAGGCATTTGGTTAATACAAACTACAAGCGACAATAAGGACACCACTGAGTCACTTGAGAAGGGAGCGGAATAAGCTTAAACCTGTAGAACACATAAGTTATATCCCTTTTATAAATTCTTAAAATGACAAATTAAAAAAATAATAATTGGAAACATGTAGGAATAATGGGGGTTGGCGCAGTGGTCTTTAACCAGCTTCAAGGTTCACCAAATGTGTGGGTCAGCTTCTTGTTAATGTTGTTTACGATTGTGGCTCTTGTAATGCATTGTGAAGATTAATACAAATTCAGTGAATTCTAATGCACGAAGGTCAAAATATCGCCCGTATATATATCAAATGTGATTTTCAATGCGCCAAGTGCAATCACAAAACTACCGTTCTTATAGATAATAAATACACGCTGTTTGATCTTTATGAAGTAGACAGGCACTGTAATAGCTGTGGATTAGAGAAAGAGTTTGTTTGTGAAGGTACATTGATTGAGAGATATGATTGGCCTGATACAGGCGATGACCCTTGGCAGTTGCAGTGTGTTTATGTACCGGAGGAAGAGAAATACTGCACTGACTGTAGGGATGAGGAACCAATTCCAGATGACTGGAGAAAATTGGTGGTTGCCTGTAGTCAATGTGATGGAGACATGGTATCCATTGAATAGATAATACTAACTTTACATAAGGAGGAAATTGCATGTATAAACGCACCCTTATTTTTATAATAGCAAATAAGAGTTTAAAATATCAACCAGGTCATCTGAAAGTGCATAGATAGTACAATCCAATATTTAATAAGAGAAAGGGTGTTTAAAGTAGCTGTAAAGCAGAAAGTCATCCTTCTTACAAGCAGGGGGTACTGGTTCGAAATCAGAGAGGCATTTTCATTTCTCTACACAGAAACGCAAATTCAAGTTGGCTCCTTGGAGATTCAGGCTATAATAGTTGGTATTTAAAATGGTCCAAAACTTTTATTGATTATTTAAAGGCTACCAATGACCCAAGACTTAAACATATTGCCCGCACCAATGTCTGGATAAACCAGGTTGGCTCATCAATCCCAACTAACGCCTCAAACGGTGAACCCGCTGTTCAGAAAGGATTGCCAAACGGATTTAATGAATCAACAATTAACGATGGATTCAGTATATTTTACCATCCATCGTGGGCAGGTCCTGTTGGAGATGTGGCAAACGGCATGAACAGGTATTCGTCTCAAAATCCAGCCATGATCGCTAGAAATAGTTTAACGTATTTCCTGACCATTGCTGAATCTGAGCTTTTGCTCGCCGAAGCTGCCCAGCGATGGGGTAGTGCTTTCGGAACAGCTAAAGCTCACTACGATGCAGGAGTTACTGCTGCTATGGCGTCACTAAGCCAGTTTAATGCGTCTATGACGGTCACCCCAAGCGATATTTCCGCATATCTCGCATCTAATCCCTTTGTTCCGGCAAACGCTTTGGAAATGATCAACACACAATATTGGGCTGAAACCGGAGCTTCACTTAACTTTATAGAAGGTTGGTTTAATTGGAGGAGGAGCGGCTATCCCGTTTTAGTACCCGTGAAATATCCCGGAAACATAACAGGCGGCACCGTCCCAAGAAGATACACCTACCCGGTTGGGGAGGCGGCAACTAATGCTGAAAACCTTTCTGCGGCACAAGCAGCCCTGGCTGGTGGAGATAAATGGACTTCCAGAATGTGGTGGGATAAATAATTATTCAAAATATTACATACGACCTTACTAGTAAAGCAAATGAAGGAAACAGGAAAAAATCAGGAAGTTACATCAGAACGCTCGGGCTCTCCCCTTGCGCGTCGGGATTTTGCAAAAGTACTCGCGGGAAGCGTAATAGGACTTAGCCTTGCCGGAACAGCAGCTGCTGCTGAAACTGTGGTCAGTATCCCTGCACCGAAGAGGAACAACCTTATTCATGTCGGTGGAGATTATCATGTTGTGTTAGGCGGTCACTGGACTTCGAAATTGAACATGGAGTATCATCAGCGAATGGGTATTAAGCATTTTACGAATTTGATGAACGCCGGGAACTGGGATCTTGGAGAAATGAAGAAATGGAAGGCTGAATGCGACAAATACAATATGATTTGGGAGGCTATTCGTATGGATTCAAGCTATATTGCTATAGCTCCAGGCCCTGCTCGTGACAAAAAGATTGCCGAAATTATTGAGGACATTAAGAAGGCATCTGAGGTCGGTGTAAAAGTGATAACTATGCACTGGACGATGATCCCCATCAGAAGAAACGGGCACGCACCAGGGCGAGGCGGATCAAGTTACGAATCCTTTAAGCTAGAAGATAACTGGAAAGAGTTACCGGCGACAAAAAACGGCCCTCTCTCCTACGATGACTATTGGGAAAGAATCACTTTTTTTCTGGAGAATGTTATTCCTGTTTGTGAGAAATATGATGTGCGTTTAGGAGTCCATCCTTATGACCCACCAGGCTTGCCTCGTGGATATCAAGGTGTAGATAACTGGAACGGCGCCCCGGCTGGTATTTTCGAATCACTCAAGAAATATGAGTCAATAGTTGACAGCCCGTATAATGGACTTCAACTTTGCCTGGGAACGGTAATGGAAGGGCTAAAAAACCCGAGGACTGACCTTTTGCCAATTGTGAAGTATTTCGCAAAAAAAGGAAAGATTCATCAGATCCACATGCGGAATATCAAAGGAGGACTCGGTGATTTTCAGGAGGTCTATATAGATGAGGGGGAATCGGACTTTATAGAGGTGATCCGCGTCCTTCGCGATTCAGGCTTTGGATACTCAGTGTGCCCTGATCACGTGCCTACCCATCCCGACGATCCAGGGCGAGCTTTTGGCTTTGCACACGCTTTCGGTTATATACAAGCAATGATCGATTCTGCAAATTCAGAGGTAAGAGCCTGAACTTAAGCCTAAGATTCAAAACAGGATATCCGCCGTTTGCGGATATCCTTACTCTAAATTATGAGACGTGTAGTATCCCATCTTACCTTCCAGGTATTGCTTGCTATTGTCATCGGCGTGCTGGTGGGACTGAATTTTCCTGGATTCGCACCCCCGGCAAAGTTGATCAGCCAGACGTTTATCCATATGATCAGTATGCTCATCGCGCCGATCATTTTTCTGACTATCGTGCTCGGCATTGCTCAGATGGGCGACAGGAAAAAGGTTGGCCGGGTAGGAGCATCGATCTGGAGCCGATCCTCAATGCAAAGGGAGAAATTGTTTAAGAATAAGATGAATATGATAATTGCAAAGAAACTATTGTTAGGGCTCATGATGTTGTACTTTACGTTAACAGCAAATGCGCAGCAAACGTCCCAAGCCGAAACGTTAATCAATATAAAAGGCGTTGGTCTGCAGTATGATAGGGTTAGATTCAGCGTAAAGCCGGGCGAGAAGATCAGGCTTTCGCTTTCTAATGGAGATGACATGAGCCATAACTTGCTGATCACGGAATCGGGAGCGAGAGAAGAAGTGGTAAGCGCTGCTCTAAAAATGGGTGGCGATGGCCCTAAAGCAAACTATGTGCCGCCCGGGGCTAAGGTTTTGTGGTTCATTCCATTAATTGCACCGGGCGAAACTGCAGCGGTAAGCTTTACGGCACCGACAGTTCCTGGGGTATATCCATTTGTATGTACCGTTCCCGGACATGGCTTTGTAATGTTCGGGGCAATGTACGTAGGCAGGGAAATGCCACCCCAGAAAGATGATGTCAATATCCCTGAAAGCAGAAGAAC
>NZ_JBKJUM010000124.1:0-14005 GCF_046590655.1 Daejeonella sp. | reverse complement strand
CAGGGACCCGTCTCACCCATCTCCCAGAAATTATCCTTTTTGTTTCCTAAGATAATCCTGTCTTCAGCTATATATTGTTTCCAAATGTCATAAGCTTCCTGGTCTTTTGCTAAGCCCTCCTTCTCGTCTCCTTTAAAGACAGAAACATAGAGCCTTTCTTTGGGGATCTGATAAATTTCTGTAAGGAGCTCCCAGCTCCAGGCTATAGCTTCCTTTTTGAAATACCCGCCTGCCGGACGGGCAGGATCACCAAAGCTCCAGTTACCCAGCATTTCAAACATAGTATGGTGATAGGTATCAATTCCAACCTCCTCCAGGTCATTATGCTTACCTGAAACACGAAGACAGCGTTGTGTATCGGCCACCCGGGAATATTTAACCGCAGCTTCACCTAAAAATAGTTCCTTAAACTGGTTCATTCCCGCATTGGTAAACATTAAGGTTGGGTCGTTTTTCACAACGATTGGAGCTGATTGAACAATCTGGTGCTCTTTGCCCTTAAAAAATTCTAAAAATCCCTGTCGTATTTCTTTGGTGGTCATGTGTGCAAATATAAGGAGATGGAGTGAGAAGTTTGAGGGGTTCGCGTTTCCCAAATAAATCTTACTTTTATACCATACTAAACACCCTATGCCCTACAAAGAACGCGACATAAACAAACTCTACTATACGATGGGCGAAGTGACTGAAATGTTCGACGTTAATGCTTCCCAGATCCGGTTTTACGAACGGGAATTTGATATACTTCAGCCAAAAAAGAATAAGAAAGGAAACCGGCTTTTCACCCCTGATGATGTTGAAAATCTTAAAATAATTTTCAACCTTGTTAAAGAGAAAGGTTATACTCTTCAGGGGGCTAAAGATTTTATCCGGAATAATAAAGGAGAAATCAAAGAAAACCAAAAGGTAATTGATTCGTTAGAGAAATTAAAGCAGTTTCTAATTGAAGTAAAAGAGCAGCTTTAAAAATGAAGCAAACTCAAGCAGCACCCAAAGCACGCATTAAAGTATTATTTGTTATAAACCCGAAATCGGGCTCCTCAAATGATAATACCTTAAAAGACCTTATATCAGAGCAGGCTGAATCCCAGAATTTCGATTTTCAAATCTATAATATGAGCGGAAATGACGAATCAGGGATCAATACAGAAATTAAACGTTTCGGGCCATCTATTGTTGCCGCTGCCGGCGGCGACGGCACAGTAAAGCTTGTAGCCGGCCTCCTTGCAAATACGAATATCGCATTGGCAATAATTCCATACGGCTCTGCCAACGGTATGGCTAAGGAGTTACAAATTACCGACGTTAATTTTGCGCTGGACTTACTTTCAAAAGGGAAAAAGAAGCAAATCGATCTAATTGATATAAACAACGAAATTTGTATTCACCTTGCCGATGTGGGCTTAAACGCCCGTGTGGTAAAACGGTTCGAAAAAGATCCTAAACGAGGGAAGCTCATTTACGCTAAACACCTGTTCGGTGAAATGTTCTTTTTGAAAAGTTATAGGTTCCTTATTACTTACGACGAAAAGGTAATTTACCGCAAAGGAGTTTCCATTACGTTCGCAAATGCAATGAAGTATGGCACCGGAGCCATCATAAATCCTCATGGGATCCTCGACGACGGAAAGTTTGAACTTATTATCGTAAAGCCGTTTCCACGTGTCCAACTTTTATCAATTGCATGGAAGATGTTCATCGGCAAGCTGCACACCTCGGACTATGTGGAAATTATCTCATGCCAGAAAGCCAGCGTTACAAGTAACAGAAGAACTACTTTACAGGTGGATGGTGAAATAATTGGAAAAGTCAGAGAGATAAACTTATCTGTGATGCCGAAGGCCCTAACCGTCCTGGTACCTTTCGACAACTAGGAAAGATTGTGTTCATATACCATTTTACCCTTTTTTGAAACCGGATCTACCACCCAGGCAGACAGTACGGCAGAACCGTCATTTCCGAATTTTATTTTGAAAAAGCCCTTAGCCTTCATACCAAATTTCAGATTTTTGCCCTCCTGCAAAACATATTTAAGCTTTGATCCTGCCCCGCTCACAATAAAGTGGTTATCATTCTTTGTAATATGCTGGAGATTATGTTCATGTCCTGCGGCGTAAATCAGACCTTTTTTAGTTTTAAACATATCAATCAGGCGCTTTCGGAGATGTCGGTAACGCGGGTGCGCTATATCTTCCCTGGCACCAAAATATTTACGGTACATAGGCAGCAAAGAACCGATGAACGGGAGAGGTACGTAGGCTTTCTTATGATAAAGAGTGAAAGGAAAAAGATGATGGCTGAGCTTATACTGCCCGCCGTGAATGGCATAGCTATACACAGGCGCATGGCCTGCAATGATGATCCGCTTGTCTTTATTTTTTTCGATGATTTTTTCAAGGTGCTCAAAAAACTCCTCTTCAGATGATACCCGACACCCGTACTCCTGACCGATAGGCCTGAAGCCTGGTTGCAGCCACCACTGAGTATTTATCAGGATTAGGGTTACATTGGGGTTGATGTTGATCTCTGTTGGACCCGGACAGCCTTGGGAGGGATACATTACGGTCTGGCCAAATAACTTCTCGAGGTATTTTTCCTGGCGCAGGATGTATTCGTATCCATTTTTGCGGCCCTTGTTCCAGTCGTGGTTCCCCGAGATGAAAAGCACTTTACCGTGATAATCTTTCAGGGCCTCATAATGTGCAATTAGCGCATCTTCGGCATCTTTGTAAAGAATATTGTTTTTTGGAGGCAGCCCCCGGGGGTAAATATTGTCGCCGAGAAAAACCACTGCGGAGTGCTGGTTCTTATCGAAGTGACATTTTAATGTTTCTAAAACCGGATCGGCTTTGTGCCGTTGGAGATTTCCCGTATCCCCGATCAGGAATACTTCGTAAGGCTTTTCTTCGGTGATTTTGGCTGGCATCTTACAGGTATACTTTTATCAAACCTATTAAAGCAGATCCTGTTTTCTCTACCATTCCAATTTATTCTTTTCAAGGAATGAAGTGATACCTTTTTTGCAATCCGATGACGAGCGTGTTTGTACATTTAACCTGATAGCCTCATCCAGACTTGCTTCGAGGCTAAGATTTTGAACATTATGAATAAGCTGTTTGGTTAAGGCCACGGATTGTCCTGACACTCCTGCAACTAATCGTTCCGCATATCCCCTCACCTGCGCGGCGATCTCACTTTTATCTGCTATAAAATTAATCAGTCCGTAAGAAGATGCTGTTGCCGCATCGATTAGTTCGCCGCTAAGTAATAATTCTCTCACTCTTCCCTCTCCCAACCTCCTGACCAAAAAGCATGCGACAAGCGCCGGCACAAAACCAATTTTAACTTCTGTGTAGCCAAATTTAGCTTCCGGCACGGCAAAAACAATATCGCAAACGGCAGCCAAACCGCATCCGCCTGCTATAGCGTGACCCTCAACCTGGGCAATAACCAGTTTCGGCAAGGTGTAAATGCTATATAAAAGCTCTTTTATCGCAATCGTATCGTCAAGATCGTCCTCAGGAGAATTATTCTGAAGCTTTTGCAGATATTCAAGATCGGCGCCCGCGCTGAAAACTTTGCCCCTTGCTCTAAGCACCACCACCTTAACGTCATCATCACGCCCGGCCTTCAAAAAATAATCTGTAAGGGCCCCTACCAACTCCGGATTTAATGCATTTCGTTTCTCGGGACGGTTTATGGTAATGTAGGCAATTCGGTTGTCTGTATTATATTCGGCGAGTTGTGTCAAGTAGGTTGCTTTTCTATTATCAAAAATACCGGAAATTCTAAAGGTTAACGATAAATGCGGAGTTTTTCTTCAGAACATAATACGGAATATTCATTTTCTTCGCTTCTTTGACCCACCCTTCTATCCTATTGTTTGTATTAGTTGAACCAATAATTATCGTGGAAACTTGAATAGTGGAGACTATTTTATGAATGGTTATATTTGGGTTGTCACATATTAAAACCGCCGACACAATTAATTTTTTGGTGAATTCGACATCGTTGAAATTCTTATCCCATTTAAGAATTTTGAAAGCTGCGAATTGATAAAAATTCTTGTGCCCATAATAAGAATCCCCAAAGAACGTAGTGTCGTCTTTAAAAAACACTTCCCGCCCCGATCCCCTACTCTTAACTGTTGGCAAAAGCGAAAACCTCACAAGTTTATCTGAACGTTCCGCGTCGCTAACAATTATACTCTGCCCTTTTGAGAGATACGCGAAAGCGTTATTCTTCCTCGCATTATAAAATATGATTTGATGTTGATCGTAGTTCCTTTTCCAATTGCAACTAAAGCTTATTGCAAGCAGGAAAATAGAAATCCAAATTGGTATTGTCAGAAACGTATAGCCGTACGATAACCTGTAACTAATGCATAAAATTAACAGGCAGATCAGAGCACATTCAAGGGCATTCACCCAAATACCATTCACACTTGAAAAAGGCATATTTTCAATAAAGTAAAGAATGTTATTCGTGAAATTAATAAGCCAGTTGAGGAATATTCCGCCGGGATGCAATACTTCAGGAATTGGGATGAACATGAAAATAATTCCAGTATACATGATGAGTGCCACCGGAAGCACTATAAAGAGGTTGCTAAACAAGAAGTATACGGGGAACTGGTGGAAATAGTAAATACTAAAAGGAAAAGTAGCGAGTTGTGCCGCAAAAGAAAGTGCGCTATAGCTCCAGACATGGTCTATTAGCTTATTTTTAATATAAATAGCTTGATATATCTTAGGATGAAAATAAACCAGGCCCGTGACAGCCAGGTATGAAAGTTGAAAACCGGCGTCTACAAGATAGAATGGATTGTAAAGCAACAAAAAAAAGGCAGAAATTGCGATGAGGTTGTATGTATTCTGGTGTTTATTCAAAGCCTTCCCAAGAACAATGAAGCTTAACATAACAGCTGCCCGACAAGCCGGTGCTGAAAATCCTGTCAATAGTGCATAAAACCAGATCACTGAAATTATCAGGAGAGCACGGATCAGTCGTGTATATTTAGTTCTGTCCATAAATCTTAGAACAGCGGTTAGTACTATAAACACGATACCAACGTGCATGCCGGATACGGATAACACATGCATCGTTCCTGTTTTAGAATACGCTTCAACGAGTTCCTGACTCAGCTCCGCGCGATAACCCAGGATAAGTGTCGACGCAAATGCCGCAGCACTTTTATCTGGCAAATACTGATGAAATTTTTCAACAAGTTGCTTACGAAGATCCAATGCAAATAATATTAATGCATTTCCATGCCCCCGATCGAGAAGTACTAATTGATCCCTGGCTATGTAAGTCTGGTAGTAAATTTGACGGTCGCTTAAATAAGATTTATAATTAAACTCCCCGGGGTTATACGGGGGATCAATACTGTCGTATGTACCGGGTATCAAAATAAAATCCCCATATTTTAAATTGAGCGACTGTGTACTATCTGTCTGAATTGAAATAATGATTTTACCACTTGCCGCACTTTTTTCTCCCTTAAAAAAAGTCTTTAATATCCTCGCCTCGAATCTTGAAACATGACCAGAAACCTTGGGTTCATTCTTGATTTCGGCTAATAATAGATCTGCCTTTTTAAAGCTGTAATGTGTGGTGTCATAAACTTTAGAACTATCAACAGTCAGCCAATACCCAGCAGCAAGAATATAAAAGTGTGCAATTATTCCCGCCAGCCATTTGAACCGGTATATTGAAAATCTTCTATATGTAAAAATCAGGAACCCGAAAATCAATAGATTAATTAAGCCCAGTGGGACGAGATTTTCGAGGAAAGTTTCATTTGGAAAGCGATACCCGGCTAATATTCCGGCAATTAACGGAATTATCATTCGCACAAAAGGTATTTCTCCTTTAAAAAACATGTCAAAATTGAAATCTCAATTGCAATTTAATATCTGATCGCCTGCTCCCGGAGATCATGTCATACCCTGATCCAACGGTTTCCTGATCGGAATAATTTAATAGTGCATATCTCATCCATACATCTACACCACGATGGGGTGTAAATCGCGCGTTGAGATAACATTTCAAGCCTCTTCCCTGATATGCCGGAATAGAGTAACCGTACAGAACATCATTTTCAAATGCATAAATCCGCGAGTTAAATCCATCGGTATCAAATATTGCAAACCGCATATTCCCGGAGAATTTAGAACTTAAAGGATTATAGATTACATCCTGATAGCCCATAAACCCGAATTCTCTAGTCTGCCCCTTCTTATATATTGAAACTTCCGCACGGTTCCTGAACGAGAAAGTTTTGTTAACTTTATAATTAAGCTCAACCCGATAGCTTTGCTTCTCCACAATTTCCAGTCCCCCTGTATTTCCATTGCTTAAATTCTCCTCTTTTCGCTGTAGTTTAAACCGTCCTGTTATTCTGAACTGTTTATTCAAACTGTAGCTTAATAGAGTAAATAGTTCCTGACCCTGCGAAGGTGCATCAACACGAAACTTGAGCCATGGAAACCGGAAAAAGTCAAAGTAGCTGGCCATTTCAAACTTTGGGTTGAATTTGACATGGAAACCAGTATAAAGTCCCTTCTCATTAGTGGCTTCTGATGATTCGGCCAGGCCCTGGTTGAAAAAAGAATGGAAATTTCGTGCATAATTTCTATATAGTATTACTCCGGAAACCCGGCTTGAAAGGCTCGACATTAACCCGCTTAAAAAGGCCGATCCCGAAGACACGCTATGAGCTCCTTCACCAAAAAAGTAAGTGTTTCTAAAAGTGTAGGTGTAGTGAAATCCTACATTGATCAAGGATTGGCTATTGAAATCAAAGCGTTCATATAATGAATTCCCCTTAGCAAAGGGTTTATTCAGCTGTGTTTTATATGCAGTAATTCCCGCTGTAAAATCACTCTGGCTATAGCTTGAATTTATGCCATAAACAAATTGATTCACTAAATTTTTATTTAACCGTTCAGAATTCGTTCTGTGAAGACCGCTGAGAGGAAGAGATTTAATTTCACTGCCGTCGGATGACAAACTTGCGTCGAGTTTTTTGTAAGAAACAAAAGGAGTGAATGACATTCTTTTATAATCAAAAGTAGCGGAGGTGCCTCTTAGAAATGATGACTCATTGAAAGAGCTATAGGGGCGAAGACCCCATGCTGGCTTAGCTGCTGTTGTCAGTCCAGCTCCTTTACCAAATCCTAAACCAGACCACATAGTTAGTCCCTGACCAAATTGCAAAGCGTAGTCTCCGACTACCAATTTTTTAACAAATCTGTTTCCATTTAAAGAAATATTAGCTGAATAAAAATCAAAGCCCTGGCCCTTACTTTTAAAAAATGTTTCACCAGCATCTTTCTCCATATTCAAAGAAAACAATATTTTATTGCTGGAATTAAATCGGTAGCGTGTAAAAATGCGAAACGCAGAGCCTGCGTAAACAGGCTTACCCGAACCGGATAAAAGAAATCCTTTTTGCGGTTCGAGTACTCTACCAAATCTAAACATGAGATCATGATTCCCGTTGTCAAATAATTTGGTAAATGAAATGCCGGACAATAACTGAGGAGGAGTTAATTTCAGAAAGTTAATTAGCCAGCGCACTGTTTCATTATCAAAGCCTTCAATGCTCTGAAGTTCCAGGAGCTCCTGGAAAGACCCACTCTCTTGCCGATGTAGAATCAAATTATTAATTTGAATGGGGGAAATAAACACAAGTTCTTCAAGCTGTTCTTTTCTTACTTTGTTAATATCCATCGGATATTTCCGATAATAATTTAAGCGTTCTGTTATTTCCGAATAATCCTGATCCTCCGAAATATTTTCTGCTATGTATTCTATAATCTGTTCGATTAAGGCTTCATTGTCAACTTGCGCGCTACAAAAGCCTGGCAGAAGAACCATGCATGAGAATGCGATTAACCTAAAATTCATATCCTAATCCAATCTGGGGTGAATAGCCTAAACTCGGATGTGAAGCAACTGAAATATCTACCTGCATTTTATTATAGCTTATTCCAAACCCAGCATATTGCTTAAAAGGATTAACTGAAACTCCGCCTCGTAATGAAAACCATGGTATAATGTTATATTCAATCCCGGTCATAAAATCTGGCGGGTACTTCAAAAGCTTCATAATATCAGCGGTCATTAATAACCTGTCGCTGACTTTGAAAGAACCACCAAAAGATAGTTTTGCGGGCAAAATGGAAGTTTTCAGGTTATTGTATTGGCTTTGGTTGGGATTTGCGATATGGCTAGCAATGGTAAAGTCATCGGTAACTTTAAGTTGAAAACCAACTTCGACAGTAAATGCCTTCGCAGAGCCGTATTCTGTTATGTTTAGTAGATAATACTTTAATCCGATAGCCATGCTAAACGTATTTCCAAAACGTTTTGCATAGCAAAGTCCCACCTTTTGTTCATTAAATTCACTAAACCCGTATCGTTCTAAACTAACACCTAAGACATTATTGCGAAAGGGAAATGCAAAAACAGCATTCTGTGTGCTAACCTCCGCATCCAGAAAGCGCCGTTCAAAAGCAACAGCCATTTTTGGCTTTCTCAATTCTGCAATTCCAGCGGGGTTTTGCTGTAATGACCAGATATCTGAAACTGCTGTGCCGCCTGAACCCATGGCTGCCAGTCTTGGGCCTGGGTTCTGCCCATTTGCCACGGCATGCGCCGAAAAAAGAAGAAGGAAAACATACTTCATACCCTAAATTATCAAAGAACTATAGGGAAGAAAAATGAAATTATTTAACGGCAGCCAGTAACAATTCCAGATAATAAATGTCTCTTTTGTAAGTTGAATAAAATATGAATTTCATAAGCTACTCTTTTGAAAGGCCTGTGAAGAGGCATAAACCTACAAAGACATGAAAAAATTGATTTTTACAGCAGCAATGCTGCTTATGGCAGTAAGTATTTTTGCTCAAACTGGAAAGAAGTTATCGGAAGGGATTCTTATTTATTCAGTAGAATGGAAGCTTCCGGAACAAATGGCAGCTATGGCGAGCAATTTCCCAACTGAGTTAAAGGTATATTTCAAAGGAGATTCTTCCAGTTTAAAGACTGAGTCGGCAATGTATAACAGCACGAACATAACTAACCTGAGCAAGGAATATGAACGCTTGCTACTTGAAATCCCGATGATGAATAAGAAGTTCTCGGTAATCTTCAGCCCTGCCGATCAGGATAAAATTGCGGCTAATATGCCCGAACTACTTCTTACAGCCGCAACCGAAACAAAAACAATAGCCGGATTTAATGCAACAAAATATGATGTAACCGAGAAAAAAAGCAATCAGAATTCTACTGCCTGGTTTACTAAGGATGTGGAAGTGTCTACCCAAAACCCACTTACGCGTTTTTACAACAAAAGCTATGGATTCCCCGTAGAATTTACTTCATACATGAACGGGCTAAGCGTTAAAGCAACGTTGAAGGAAGTTAAAACGGACGCGATACCAGCCGGATCGTTTAGTGCAGGTAAAGATTACGAGGAGATAACTTTTGATCAGCTGATTCAGATGCAGGGGGGAAGGTAAAAGAAGTGGCTGGATTAACTACCATACGACTTTTGATTGGGTTTTCTTCCCCAATCTGGTAAGTCAATGTTAAGATCATCATGCGCAGCACTCATCTCCCTTTTTAACAAATTTCGCAATTCAGTCAATTTACCCGAGTATTTCGGATTCCATGCGAGATTCTTCATTTCCCAGGGATCATCAATTAGATTGAACAATTGCGTGGTGAGTTTACCTTTAACATTATACAAGATCATTTTAAATCCATCCCTGGTTTTGATACTCCTGCTCCAATGCCCGTAAACATTATACATCGATGCCCGCACAGACGTTTCAGGATTGTATAATATCGGAAGTAAACTCTTTGCTTCAACGGTGGCAGGGGGAATAATATTCAGGTAATCGTATAAAGTAGGCGAAATATCACTGAGATAAGCAAATGCATCAGTTTTAACATTCTTCTTAATACCTGGCCCGGATATAATCATCGGCACCCGTATACTGTGTTCATAGAGGTTTTGCTTTCCAACTAATCCGTGTTGCCCTACGGCTAGTCCATTATCTCCAGCAAAAACGATTACGGTATTCTCACGTAGTCCTGCTTTATCAAGCGCTTGAAGAATTCGGCCTACCTGAGCATCCATCTCACTTACCATTCCATAATAAAGGGCAATTTCTCTTTTCACATCTGCCTCGGTTCGCGGATGAGTAATCAGCTTCTCATCACGAACATTAAGGTCACCGTTATCGAAGGGATGCTGGGTTAGAAAATTTGGCGGGAGGCTAATCTTTTCGGCCTTGTACATGTCCCGATATTTTTTAGGGGGTGTCCGAGGGTCATGTGGCGATGTAAAAGCGACATAACAATAGAAGGGATCAGCTTTCGCTTTTGCACTTGTCAGGAATTCAACAGCAGCGTCTGCGTATAATTCAGAACTGAACGTGTTGCTCAGTATTTTATTGGAGATACCATATTCGCCGCTCGCATCGTATTTAAATACAGCCGGGTGTTCCTGGCCGCCCCCATCTGGGAAATGCATTCCCCCAAAGAAAATATTATTGCCGGTCTTGAAAATGCGATTGTGAGAGATTTTATCACTATGCCATTTGCCTGTGTGAAACGTAGTATACCCTTTTTGTTGTAACACTTCTGGCAGAGTAATTATACTGTCAGGAATAACAGCGCCGTCTTTCGGCAAGCGATTCAAATAACGACCTGATAACATCATTACCCGGCTGGGAATACAAACCGCACCCTGGTGGCCACCCATCACGTGTGCCTGGGTGAAAAATACTCCCTGCTGAGCTAGTTTATCCAAATTTGGTGTATAGATTTCTTTATTGCCGAGAATACCTAAGGTGTTGTAGCTTTGATCATCGCTGTACAGAACCAGTATGTTCTTTGCTTTTGGGATTGACTCCTGAGCATAGACTGAAGGTATAGCAAGAGATGCAAACCAAATTATAAAGTGCAGGATTTTAGAAAGATTTAGTTTCATATTTCAGGGTTTGTACAAATCGCTATTTCGCTAAGGAGAACTCGGCCACCACATGCTCCTGCTGGGCAAACCTATAACCTAATTTTGGTCCGCCAGTTAGCCAACAGCAGACAATTCTTATCTTTTCGAGTACTTGAAAATAAAACGACAAACTATTTTGACGCATTTGAATTCTTTGGAGGAGGTGCTTCGCTGGTAAATGGCACTGTCTTCCGCAGCATTTTACCAGCGTATCCACTTAAGAATAAATAATAATCAGAAGGTATGCCTTCTTCAAATTTTACAAACGGGCTTTCTCCGACGGGAGGGTTCCTGGATACTTTAAAAATTGCCGTTCCTTCGTCTACTTCATCGAACATTGCTATGTAGATCATTTCAGCCCCATTCTTTATCGCATTTGATAACTGCATCCATAGAAATTTGCCACTGTTCCGTGGTATTTTATCAAATTGATCCTTTGGATACATATTATGCCAGCTGAAGCCGGGAAAAACAACGGGCACGTAGTCCACCTTGTTTTCCTTGGCCCAGGCAATATCACCTTTCTGGACTTCAATATAGGTCTTATAGCCAGCTTCGTTTCCAAATCTTCCGATTGTCCAGGGATGTATGATATCTATTTTTTTCAAAATTTCCAACAGACGCGGGTCTTTTCCGGTGTCCCTGTCTAATTCACGCCAGTACGTGGGTACTCCGAGCATAATGGAACAGCCGCCGTATTCGGGATCATTTTGCAGAAATTCTATTATCTTCTCTACTCCTTGAAGTGAATATTTACGTCCATCTCCAAAGCCGACTCCCCAAAGCACTACTAATGGTTTCCCATTGTGATACAAGTACGTTTGATTTGATCCCTGACTGGTGATTTTCATACTGTCAACAAGATTTTTCCAGTCCTCTATCACAACCGGAATATCATTGTCAGACATTCCCGAAAAGTCATACATTACCGAGATAGCCCTCCCATATTCCTTCGATGATTTCATCGCACTGGCCAGCACTTTATTGAAATGTTTTTTTCCGGAACTATTTCGTACTTCCGCGACAAACCGTTGCATGAACACACCGTCCACACCATATTCTTTCATCCACTTAAAATGAGTTTTAACAGTAGATGCATCATGAGGACTTGGCAAAACGGCCGCACTGCCATCAACTAGAAGAAACTGTGTTTTATAAGTTTTCTCGTATTCATCAGTTTCTGGCCACATATCTACTTTTATACTCCCAGGGGCAAGCACTCCCCGGGGGCCTGCATAATGGCGCCAGCCTCTGTTTGCTCCGTCGTCAGGAGCATTGAACCAGCCCTGATAGCCCGCCATAATTAATCCTTTGTAGCTTGTATATTTCGATATTTTACTGTGCTTACTTTGAGCTAAAGCCTGATTAACAAAAATGACAGCGATCAATAGGGTTATTGTTCTATTTACCATACTCTGCTTTATTGGTAATTAACGATTATTATTTCCAGTTATCAACTATTTGCTCCTTATACCCATATAAATCCTGAGGCGGACGACTGTCAGCTAAGTGGTAAGCTCATGCGGTTTTCAATTTGATTCTCTAATTTAAAGGGAATTGGTGGTTAGATTAATTTTCAGATTTTTGCCAAGGTACGCTTCCGCCTTTTTGGATATGTTTTATAAGCAGTTGCTGTAACTTTCTATACTGACCCATATCGGAACTTATAAGATTCTGCTTTTCCGTTGGGTCATCCAAAAGATTATAAAGTTCATAAGGCGAATTAGGGCTGTTCTGAAGAAGTTTCCTATGATCAGAAATTACCGCTTGTATGGTCTGCCCTCCAAACCGAGGATTTCCTTCTCGTCGTGTAAAAAACAATGGCCGTTCCGGAAGTTTTTCTACATTACTCCTTAGTATAGGTAGCAGGCTCACTCCATCAATTTTGTGATTTATTTTAGCACCGGTAATTTCACTGATGGTAGGATAAATATCCATAGTAAGTGCTCTTTGAGTGCTAATAGAATTAGGTTTGATTTGGTTTGCCCATACAAAAAAGGCAGGAATTCTGAGGCCTCCCTCATACACACTTTCTTTTCCATCTCTTAATAATCCATTATTTGCACCACTTTCCAGATGGCCACCATTGTCGCTTAGAAAAATAATAAGCGTATTGTCATATAATCCGGTTTCTTTTAAGGATTGGATCACCTTTCCTATGCCATCATCCATATGTTCGATTAAAGCAACTAACTTTGCTCTTCTTTCAGGAATTCCCGGCTCTCGTGCTTTTACTTTTGCCAGCCATTCAGTAGGAGGCTGTACAGGGAAATGGGGAGCATTATAAGCGAGATACAAAAAAAATGGATTCTTACTGTGCTTTTGTTTCTGAATATACTCAACTGCCCAGTCAGAGAATATGTCGGTAGCGTGACCTTGGGGGTGAATTTCCCTTTCATTTTCACGCATAAAATTCTTCCCGTTGCGAACGTGTGTCCAATAATCTTCCATCATATCATCGAGAAAACCATGAAAAAAATCAAATCCCTTTTCATTAGGTTTATTGGGAGACTCTAATCCTAAGTTCCATTTCCCGATGAGCGCTGTATTGTATTGTGCCTGCTTTAAGAGTTTGGGGAGCAGAATGGCATCCGGTTTCAGGTATCCCCAATTGTCCTCTGGCTTAGATCTTACCAAACCTGGGACGCCTACCATTTCCGGGTAACGCGCGCTCATCAGGGATGCCCTGGTGGGCGAACAAACCGGAGAATTAGCACAAAAATTATCAAAACGCATCCCTGATTTACATAGCATATCTATATTCGGAGTGCGGAGATCAGGCTAAACAAACGTTGGTGAAGCGAACTACCGCGTGACTCTATTCGCTTATCTCCGAAATAGCCCTGATAGGTTACTCTTTGCATCAACAAATATCATCTTTTTACTTGTGGGTACACGGTAGCCCGCCAGCGGGGGACACTGGGCGGATACCCTGATTGGATAAATAATTGCCCTGAAGCATTGGAAATCGCATTC
>NZ_JBKJUM010000066.1:0-55713 GCF_046590655.1 Daejeonella sp. | reverse complement strand
AGGCACATCAAACAGTTCACTAAAGACAAACGTGACCAGCGGTTTCATCAGCTTTTGCTTGCAAAAAATGCACAGGGATATAAGAATCTTGTGAAACTATGCTCTCTTGGGTATATGGAGGGTTTATATAGCAAATGGCCCCGAGTCGATAAAGAGCTAATCCTACAATATCATGAGGGTTTAATTGCAACCACTTGTTGCCTGGGAGCTTCAGTTCCTCAAACTATTCTAAAAAAAGGAGAAGTAGAAGCGGAAACCGAATTTAAATGGTGGCTTGATTTATTTGGTGAGGATTATTACATAGAGCTTCAGCGTCATGACATCCCCGAACAGCAAATTGTAAATGAAGTTCTGTTAAGATTTGCTAAAAAGTACAACGTAAAAATAATCTGCTCTAATGACTCCCATTATGTAGATCAGGAAGATGCAAATGCCCATGATATTTTGTTATGTGTCAATACCGGAGATATGCAAAGCACACCTATTGCGACCGACGAGGAAGGCGGCAAAGGTTATCGGTTTGGGTTTCCAAACGATCAGTTCTTTTTCAAGAGTCAGGCTGAAATGAGCCAGCTTTTTCACGACCTGCCTGAATCGCTTGACAATACGAATGAGATTGTTGATAAGGTTGAACATTTACAACTGAAAAGGGATATCATGCTTCCGAACTTCCCAATTCCGGATGAATTCAAAATTCATTCCGGGGCGGAAGCAGAGAATATGAATCAGTGGGAATATCTAAAACATCTAACATTTACCGGGGCGAAAGTTCGGTATCGTGACATTACATCTGAAGTAGAGGAGAGATTAAATTTTGAACTTTTTACAGTGAGAACAATGGGTTTTGCTGGTTACTTCCTGATTGTTGCCGACTTTATTAGAGCGGGCCGCGATTTGGGGGTATTTATCGGCCCCGGCCGGGGGTCGGCAGCTGGTTCAGTCGTCGCTTATTGTATTGGTATTACAAATATTGACCCTATAAAGTACAATTTACTTTTCGAAAGATTTCTTAATCCCGACCGTAAATCAATGCCCGATATTGATACAGATTTCGATGATGCGGGACGTCAGAAAGTGATAGATTATGTAGTTGACAAATATGGTAAAAATCAGGTAGCACAGATCATTACATACGGTTCGATGGCTGCTAAATCAAGCATTAAAGACGTCGCTCGGGTGCTTGACCTACCTCTAGCCGAATCTAATATGCTAGCCAAACTTGTTCCAGACAGGCCTGGGACAAGCCTTGTTCAGGTTATGACTGCACCAATTGAAACGGTAAAGAAAGAACAAAATCCGGAGGATTTCGAAAACATAAAGATCCTTCGTAAAATCCTTGAAGAAGGTAAAACCGTTCAAGCCAAAGTCTTAAAGGAAGCACTGATCCTTGAAGGTTCAGTGCGGAATGTAGGAGTGCATGCGGCGGGAATAATTATAGCTCCATATGACCTGACCGATATTATCCCAGTGGCTACTTCGAAAGAATCGGACCTCCTTGTTACCCAGTTTGACGGGCGTGTTATCGAAGACGCAGGGGTAATAAAAATGGACTTTCTTGGATTAAAGACTTTAACCATCATAAAAGACGCTCTTCGACTGATCAAACAAAACCATAATGTTGATATTGATATAGACTATATTTCACTTGAAGACACTAAAACTTTCGAGCTCTATCAGCGTGGTGACACCAATGGCACATTCCAGTTTGAAAGCGATGGTATGCAGATGTATCTCCGTGAACTCAAGCCCGACAAATTCGAAGATCTGATAGCGATGAATGCGCTTTACAGGCCGGGACCGATGGAGTATATCCCTAAATTTATCTCCAGAAAGCATGGCCGGGAAGATGTAACCTACGATCTTCAGGATATGCAGGAACATCTGGAAGAAACCTATGGAATTACGGTCTATCAGGAACAAGTGATGCTATTATCCCAAAAGCTCGCCGGATTCAGTAAGGGAGATGCCGACGTTTTACGAAAGGCCATGGGTAAAAAGCAAATAGAGGTTCTTAATAAGATGAGGGCTCAATTCATGGATGGCTGTAAAACGAATAACCATGACGTTAAAGTTGCTGAAAAAGTATGGACCGATTGGGAAGCCTTTGCACAATATGCGTTCAATAAGTCGCACTCCACATGTTATGCATTCGTAGCATATCAGACAGCATATCTGAAAGCAAATTATCCTGCAGAATACATGGCAGCGGTTCTTAATAACCAGAATAATATCGATAAAATATCTTTCTTTATGGAGGAGTGTAAACGTATGGGGGTTCCTGTTCTGGGCCCTGATATTAACGAATCCGAATTAACTTTCACTGTGAACACTAAAGGGGAAGTTCGATTTGGAATGTCTGGCATGAAAGGCGTAGGCGAGAAAGCTGTTGAAAGTATTGTGGAAGAACGCATAGCTAATGGATTGTATCAGAGCGTATATGATTTTTCACGTCGGACGAATTCCCGTGCAGTGAGCAAAAAGGTGTACGAAAATTTGGTATATGGTGGAGCTTTCGATTGCTTCGGATTTAAGCGCTCGCAGTTTTTTTATAAGCCTGAGTCGAGTTTATACAACGGCATTGAAAGACTCGTTAAATACACAAATGATTTTCAGAATAACTTGAATTCTTCTCAAGCATCACTTTTTGGGGGTACCTCGGATGCCCAGATCACGGAGCCAATACTTCCCGAATGCGAGGAATGGGGTTTGATTGAAAAGCTTAAATATGAAAAGGAATCTATAGGTATTTATCTTACCGGGCATCCCTTGGATAATTATAAATTTGAACTTGAAAATTTCTGTTCCCACAAGGTTAAGCACCTCAGTCTCGTAAACAGAATGAAAAGTGCAGAAGCGCTGCCTGAAGATGTCGGGGAATTTAAGAAGATCAGTAACCGGGATTTAATTATTGGGGGACTCGTTTCCGCAAGCAGTCACAGAACAACGAAAACGGGAAAACCTTTTGGTTCATTCATGCTTGAGGATTATAGCGATACCTTTGAAGTAGTTCTTTTTGGCGAAGATTATGTAAAGCTTAAGCAGTATTTGTACGAAGGGTATTTTATTCAGGTCAGGGGGCTAGTTACAGAACGGTTTAAGCAAAAAGACAACTGGGAATTTAAAGTAAATAACATTGTTCTCCTCTCTGAGCTCCGGGATAAAATGTCAAAATGTCTTACCATTCAATTGCCTTTAACTGAACTCTCTGAAAGTTTTATGGAGAAAATTGACGAAATAGTAAAGACCAATTCGGAGCAAAATCCGGTTAGAAATTGCCAGCTTAGATTCATGATCATGGATTATGATGAAGAGACGACTCTGGAAATGCCTTCTAAAACAGTGAAGATTAGCCCAAGTAATGAATTTATCGAAGATATCTCTAAATTGATTGGTGTAAGGTATAAGTTGAATTAGTGTCACATTAACAGATCAAGTTTGTGGCAGGAATATTGAATAGTATATTTGATTTTAAACTGTAAAAAATAGTATCATGGCATTAGAAATAACAGATGCGAACTTTGATGAGTTAGTGCTTAAATCGGACAAACCAGTATTGATTGATTTTTGGGCTGAATGGTGTGGACCATGTCGTATGGTAGGGCCGGTAGTTGAAGAATTAGCAAAAGAATATGAAGGTAAAGCAATTGTTGGAAAAGTGAATGTTGATAATAACCCGGAAATCTCAATGAAATTCGGTATCCGTAACATTCCTGCCTTACTTTACTTTAAAGGCGGTGAAATTGTAGACAAGCAGATTGGGGCGGTTCCGAAATCAGTTCTCGCAGAAAAATTGATGAAGCAATTAGCATAATTAATTAAATAAAAAAACTCCATCGCCTAAGGCTGATGGAGTTTTTTATTAGCAATCCCTGCTACTTCCAGTATTCCAAAAATTCTTTTGGTACAGGTTTTTCTAAAATGTGACTATACATAAATCTGACAGTTTCCTGTGTACTGTGTCTGGCCTTCAATCCACCCCATCCATGCCGTTCGCCAGGGTAAACCATGAATTCAAAATGTTTATTTAAATCCTGGAGTTTGTTTACAAATTGTATTGAATTTTGCATATGGACATTGTCATCCATCGTGCCGTGGATAATTCTCAATGTTCCCTTTAGCTTGTCGGCGTAAGTAATAGGCGACGTAACTTTATAGCCATCAGGGTTGTTCTTGGGCGTACCCATGAAACGTTCCGTGTAATGGGTATCATATAATGCCCAATCGGTTACAGAATAGTTAGCTATTCCATGGGTAAATACATCAGCACCATAAGTCAAAGCCATGGCAGTTATATACCCGCCGAAACTGCCGCCAGTGATACCGATTTTTGTGCCATCAACATAGGGTTTAGATTTAAGGCTCGTCGCCGCATCCATATAATCTTCAATTTCATACTTACCCATTTTTTTATGGATAAAATCCATACCAACTTTGCCTAAATGGCCGGCGCTGCGATTATCTATTGCAACCTGAATAATTCCTTCTTTTGCCCACCAATAGTTGAGACCCAAAGGGCTCTTCCATCTGTCGTATACAGTGCCCGCATCCGGACCACCGTAAACGCTTATCCAAATGGGATACTTCTTGGCAGGGTCAAAATCAAGAGGCAGGGTAATGGTCATCGGAAGTTCAAGTCCATCACGCGTTTTGTAATAACTCAACTCGGTTTTGGGTAAGTTGTAAGTTTCAAATAGTGCACCCTGTGTGCTTGCAAGTTCACGAACTATTTCACCCTTATCATTTACCAACGCAGATTTCGAAGGACTTGAAAGACTTGAATAGGTAGTTATAAAATATTTACCGTTCGGCGAAAGCTCTATCTGATGATCATAATTTCCAAAAGTAAGTCGTTTTGGCTCTTCGGACCCTCTTAGCCCAGCAGTATAGAGGTCGTATCGTGTTGACGTCTCCAGACGTGCTGTAAAGAATATTTCCTGATCTCTCTCATCAACCAGTAACAACTCTCCAACTCTCCATGAACCGGAGGTAAGCTGTTTCTTTAGGTTGCCTTTTAAATCATAATAATAATAATGTCCCCAACCTGATTTATCACTTTTAAGAATAAACCCCGACCCATTTTTAAGGAAATGCATACCATCAAACCAGTCTACCCATGTATTTTGTTTCTCTTCGTAAATGATAGTTTTTGTTCCTGCCGTTGGTTCGACACTATATATTATAAGGTCATTCTGGTCTCTGTTCATCCACTGTACCCATAGGGCTTTGCTATCAGCCATCCAATAAGGGGTGCCGAAATACTGATCGTTTTTAACATTGAAATCAGCCCATACTGTGCCTTTCATTCCTGCATTCACGATACCCACCTTTACTTCAGGATTTTTATCGCCAGCTTTTGGATAGCGTGTATTTTCGAGAAAGCCATGCTGTCCGGTAGAATTATAAATAGGATAAACTGGTACCAGTGTGTCATCGAAGCGCATAAATGCCAATTTCTTACTATCAGGACTCCACCAAAATGCTTTATAACGGGTTGCTCGACCAAGAATCTCCTCATAATAAACCCATGAGGCCCAGCCATTATAAATTACGTTTGATCCATCGCTTGTATATCTTGTTTCTGCACCGGATAATACGTCTACAGAGAAAAGATCATTATTTTTTGTAAATGCAACCTGTTTTTTATCAGGAGACAGGGTGGGATTCTTCTCAAGGACTGTATCCATGGTAAGTTGTTTTTCTGCTCCTCCAGCATCCTTGTAAAAAACATCTTTGTTTCTTATAAAAACAGAAGACTCATTAACTTGCGCCGGTGCAGATGGAACAGCTATTCCGGTTTTTACATCGACAGTGTAAGGCTTATTTTGTTGACCTTCGAGTCGATATTCTATATAATGTGTATCATCCGCCCAACCGCTGTATTGTGGCAGAGGTTTTAAAATTTCTTTAACTGGAGTAGTAAAGACTTCATGAAAATTTAATACTTTTTGCTGAGAATTTGCACTTTGCGTTATCGTGAAAAGGCATGAAAATAATGCAATTTTTAATCTGTTAACCATCATATTTATGATCGATTGTAGCGTTAATAATTTGATTGTTTGGTGTCTGAATATATCATCTGGTTATAATGATACATAATTCTCGAAGGTATAAATCTTTTTCATAAAAATCATTTTCATGCTGTAGGCGTTCCATAAATACCGTAATTTGAAATAATTAAAAAATCAATTTAATTGATGAACAAGCACTTTGGCCATCAATTTTTATAATCTAATTTTATGGAATGGAACCCAATCTGACTAATTACAAAGACCTTCAGGATTTTGGAAATTTGGAACTGCTCTCGCAGCAGGTCGTTGAAGGTTTTATAACCGGACTTCATAAAAGTCCTTTCCATGGTTTCTCTGTGGAATTTGCCGAACATAGACTATATAATACCGGGGATTCTATCAAGAATATTGATTGGAAATTATACGGTCGAACCGACAAACTTTTCGTAAAACGATTTGAAGAAGAGACAAATCTTAGATGTCAGATCGTCATGGATATTTCTTCGTCTATGTATTATCCTGAAAAGGATTTCAATAAACTGTTATTTTCAGTTTATTCCGCCGCCTCTCTAATGTATCTGTTTAAGAAGCAACGCGACGCATTCGGATTGAGCTGCTTCTCTGATAAATTGGAGCTATCCACGCCGGCAAAATCCACCGCAATTCATCAGAAATATTTATTCTCGGAACTTGAGAAACTAATGAGCCGCGAAAGGAGAGGGGATGGTACTGCAGTTGCGCCAGCCCTGCACGAAATTGCAGAGCAGATCCATAAGCGTTCTTTGGTCATAATATTTAGCGATATGCTTGAGGGTGGGGATAATAATCAATTGACAGCCATTTTTTCAGCATTGCAGCACCTAAAACACAACAAGCATGAGGTAGTTATTTTCAATGTTCTTGACCATAAGATGGAACTTGAATTTAATTTTGAAAACAGACCATATCATTTTGTAGACCTTGAAAATGGCGAGGAATTGAAAGTACACCCCGGAAATGTTAAAGAAGCATATCTCAATGCGATAAGTTCATATCACAAAGAGCTTAAACTTAAGTGTGCCCAGTACCAGATTGATCTTATCGATGCGGATATCCATGCAGGTTTTTACCAGATTCTACATTCATATCTGATAAAAAGAGCGAAGATGGCATAATATCTGAATAGAATTAGGAATTTAGCCGAACAAATTATAATATGAGATTATCAGTTGACCGGAGCCCGGTAAAAGTTTACCCGGATCCGAAACGTGTTATTGCGAGGTTTTTCTTCAGCCAGGACGAACGTGCTAAGGAATTAATTTTAAGAGTAATGGCTCTTTCGGAAGAAGATGTCTTTACAATTATATCCCCAATTTTACAGGAATACTCCAAACGTCATCGCAACATTACAAAAATACTCAACAGGCATTGCGATAAAGTAAAAAGACTCATTACTGGAGTAGAGCTTAATTATGAGGAACTTAGTCAATTCAGAAAATTGCTCATCGGTTCATATTTCACCCATGAATATTCTATCGAGTCCGCGGCCTTTTTCAATCCATCTATAATTGAAGATCCGGATCAAACGGAATTGGTTGAAGGGCAAAAGCGAATGATTATTAGCTTTAGAGCAGTCGGAGAAGGGCATATTTCCTCAATCGTTTTCAGAAGAGCCCTTGTTGAGAAGAATGGAGATCTGAGTGTCCTACCCGCTGGAAATTACATTGATGAAGCAGAGATTATAAGGAATGCAGTCTATATTAAAAAATTCTTTTTTGGTAAAGCTGTAGACAATAATATTGACAGTAATGTTCTCGAAAATGTCAAGAAAAAGTTAGGTGACCAGTTTGAATACCAGGAGCTTCGAAATGTTATTTTAGCATTAAAAAATGAGCAATCGTCTGAAGAGGCAAAATTGGACTATGATAAAGTACTTTGGTTGTCTGATTCTTACCATGATATTAGCTTCTCAAAAGACACTGACATTTCTGACCGGGTAATTTTTCCAATTTCAGAATTTGAAAAAAAGGGTATTGAAGATGCAAGATTTGTTACGTTTATCAATGAGGATGGTTCGACTATATATTACGCAACTTATACAGCGTATGATGGTCATATGATCATGCCTAAACTTCTCCAAACAACCGACTTTTATAACTTCAAAATCTGCCCGTTGTACGGAGCAGGAGCGCAGAACAAAAATCTAGCATTGTTTCCGCGTAAGATCAATGGGAAGTATGCCATGATGTCAAGAATTGACGGATGGAATAACTATATTATGTATTCAGACAAGATTCAGTTATGGGAAAGTCCCGAACTGCTTCAGCAGCCACATGCAGCGTGGGAATATATTCAAATCGGAAATTGTGGATCACCAATAGAGACAGAGGACGGATGGCTTATCATAACACATGGTGTCGGCCCGATGCGGCGATATTGCCTTGGAGCAAGTCTACTAAAACTGGACGATCCGTCCGTTGAAATTGGACGTTTGTCGGAACCTCTGATTGTTCCAAATAAGGATGAGCGGGAAGGTTACGTACCGAACGTTTTATATTCTTGCGGTTCTATTATCCATAATGATAAACTGATCATTCCATATGGACTATCAGATTATTGCTCTTCATTTGCTACGGTTGATATCAACGCTCTTTTGGACAAACTCAAGAGCAAATCATCATCATTGTACGATCTTTTTATATAGCTCCAGATAGTCGGACACCATTTTTTCGCTCGAAAACTTTTCTTTTGCCCAGTTATGACAGGCAGTTCTGCTGATCGACTTTAAATTATTAACCGCATCAATTGCTGTGGCGATATCCTTGACAAGATACCCGGTGAGGCCGTCTCTTATTAATTCAGGCATCGCACCCCTATTGAATGCAATAACAGGAGTTCCGCAATACATTGCCTCGGCAACACTTAATCCGAATGGCTCATCAAAATTTATAGGATGAAGCAATGCAGTAGCCATACCAAGTAGTTTATTTCGTTCTTCAGGGCCGGCATGGCCTGCGAAGATTATTTCATCACATAAACGCGGCTCTATCTTTTCTTTGTAATAGCCCTCATCCTGTATAATTCCGGCAATAATCAATTTTGTCTTTGATTTTTGAGCTATTTCAATGGCTTCAGATGTACCCTTGTCGGGATGGATACGACCAAAGAACAGAAGGTATTCCTCGGGATACTCTACAAACGAAAATTCACTTGTTTGAATGCCGTTATAAACCGTTGCTATATATTCGAGTTCTGGGGACCGGTTCGAATGGCTTATTGAAACGTACGATGATGATCGATTATATTTCTTGTAAACGGAAATTATTTTAGGTGAAGAAAAACCATGAATAGTGGTTATTATCGGTGTCTGGATAAGCTTTGAATACGTAAGGGGAAGAAAATCGTAATGATTATGAATAATATCAAAGGAAGAGGCTTTTTCCATTAAATTACTAATATGCAAACATTCTACAACTTTTGCATCCAGATTTCGGTCTTCTTCATAGCCAGTAAGAATTACCGAATCGAGTCTGCCGGAAGTGAGTGAATCAGCTGTTGAAAAAAGTGTGACATCCATTCCCAAAGCCACCATCCCTTCAGTTATGTTCGAAGCCATTTGCTCCCAGGGACCATAATGTCGGGGAGGGGTTCGCCATGCAACGGGCGATAAAATTGCAATTTTCATCAGGCCGCTTCGATATCTGACTCCTGTTGGATTATTTTAATATTTTTTTGGTCGCCAGAAACAGACTCAAGTTCCAGACCTTTGAGGACAAGCAGATGTGAGATGAAATAAGCCAGTGTGCTTTCTGCCCCCTGATTTCTGTTTAGCCCGTCCGGCTGCAAGCCATCACAGCAGCCTTTTGTTTCATGATCGTAAAGGGGTAGACGCAATGTATTCTCGCCCAGAAACCACTGGTAACATACATACATATTACTTAAAAATTGTTTATCGCCGCTCAAATCGTAAGCTTTGAAATACATTAGTACCATAGCCATACTTTCAATTGCCTGTTGATCAAAAATTGCCATACTGCCTTTTTTATAATACCACCCATCGCTTCCTACAGGACTAAGGTAGCCTTTGCTTAAAGTAAGATTATCAAGAAAGTGTATTGATTCATAAGCGATTTCCATCACCCGTTCATCCCCCGTAATTTCACCGGAATGAAGCAAGGCGAGTGGGAGTATCGCATTATCGTAACTAAGTTTTTCTTCAAACCAATGCCAGTTTTCCTCTCGGTTGCTCTCATACGCATTCGTTAAGGGTTTAGTTAACTTTTTGAGCTCCTCGATTAAACCCTCGTTGTGAGGATGGGCATGTAGGTAGTAAGATAAACCAATAACCGTGTTTGCCAGGCCTCTGAGGTGATAGAGAGCTTTAAAGTGTGGAATTGACCGTTGGAAAAGCTCTTCTGCAAACTCCCGGTAAGAATTGTTTGGAGCTGAGTTGATAAGGTAGCCCAAGGCCCATATTGTTCGTCCAAATGAATCTTCGGATCCCACCTCATCCAGATACTCTCTCCGGAAACTTAGGAAATTTCTGAAGTTCCCATCATCCATCTGCATATACTGGATATAGCTGAGGTATATTGGAAGAAGATCAAGCGCTTCCTTACTTTTATTTTGCTCGTATGCCATAAGAGCCATAATAAGAGCTCGTGAATTATCATCGAGACAGTAGCCTTCCTTCAAATTTGGAATGCCATATTTTGCGTGTTGGACGATACCTGTGTCATCAGTCAATCGTTTAACATGAGTTAAATTAAATTCCGGCATAATTTCCGAATCGATAACATGTCTGCTTTTATTTTTAACTGCCATCGGCTGCGCTGCTGAAGCCTCAAGAAGAGCAGTGTATTCCCTGCCGATTGCGGGCCATCTCAAATTCAAACCATAGGCGAAAGCACTTTTCTTCAATTCCTGCAATTTCCCTGTGTGGTCAAGCAGATCGTTAACCGAAAATGCGAGGCTTTCAGAGTCCTTAAAATCAAAAAGCCTTCCGCGCTTATTTTCAAGTAATTCTTGAGCATGCCAATATGGAGTTGATATCACCGCCGCTCCTGCCCCAACGGCATATGAGAGTGTTCCACTTGTAATCTGTGCTTCGTTCAGATAAGGGGTCACATAGATATCGCATGCGGTCAAATAATTGTGAAGATCTTCTTCGGAGACGAACTGATTGATGAATGTCAGATGTTCTTCGACGTTTAAGCTTTTCGCTAGTTTTTTAAGGCTGTCACGATATTCTTCTCCGGAATTTTTCCTGACCCCCGGATGGGTATTTCCCAACACCACGTACATAACATCAGGATGATTCTCAACAATGGCCGGAAGCGCTTTTATAACAGTTTCCAGCCCTTTGTTCCTGCTTATCAAACCAAAAGTGAATAATACTCTTTTGTTCTTGAAAGAAGTGAGATTTTTGACTGGATTGTTGCTGGCAGGCTCCAAATGGGGCACTCCGTGTTCAATTTTCTGTATTTTGTCTGCTGGAATATTGTAAATGTTCTTTAGAAAATCTACTGCACGGTTGCTCATAACAACAATCTTTGAAGACTGGTTAGCGATCTCTCTTATGATAATCTGCTGCATAAAACTTGGCTCCCTAAGCACTGTGTGCAAAATTGTTATCAGGGGTTTGTTTAGGCGGCTGATCAAAGGAAGTAGATATACACCGCTTTCACCACCGTAGATCCCGAATTCGTGCTCGATTATACAGGCGTCTACATCACTGTTATTTATGAACTCAGCGGCTTTTATATAATCCTTTTGATGCTCCTGCCGAACTTTAAACTTAACTTCACCCGGATAATCATGTTCTTCAAGGTTATCTGAATCGTTCATGGCAACTACAAATCCATTAAGCGAACCGTCGGCATTGCCAGCGTTTATCGCTCTTATTAGATTATAATTAAAAGTTGCTATTCCACATTCCCGTGGCGTGTAGGATGAAAGATAAGCGATTTTCATACGTGTTTGTTTATTCAATACTTGTCATAGTGATGTTTGGAGTAGTTTCAAAGATTCTCGTTAAATTGAGTCCTTTAATAAACATTTCAGCCTTCTTAGGTTGATACTTTCGCCTAAGTCTATAATGAATACGCCGATAGGTCAAAATTTACAAGGATGACCACTCGTGTGCAGCTGATTATAAAAGTTATTTCTATTTAAACAGCATTTCTATCATTTTGTTGACAATTTGCATTAGATTTAAATATTATTCCGAAAAAGTTATATTCTTATATATCGTATACAAATGAAATTTAGGCGACTTATTATATCATTGTTATGCATGATGGTGCTCACCAGTATGCAGCTTCAGAAACCAGTAAAGGTTGTGCTATTTGGAGATTCTATTACTCAGGCTGGTGTACGGCCAGGAGGATATATTTCACTTATGCAACAGTCGCAAACAACGTACGAATTGATTGGAGCGGGAATAGGCGGAAATAAAGTATATGACCTCTACTTAAGAATGGAGGATGATGTAATAAAAATAAAGCCCGATGTGGTGGTTATCTATGTTGGTGTAAACGATGTGTGGCACAAGCAAACTCATCAGACGGGAACCGACCCGGATAAATTTACAAGTTTCTATTCTGCAATGATCAAAAAATTCCAGTCTGCCGGTATAAGAGTGATCGTTTGTACCCCTGCAGTTATAGGCGAGAGAACAGATTTTAGCAATCCTCAGGATGGAGATCTGAATAGTTACAGCCAGCTAATAAGAAATCTTGCGAAGCAATACAATTGCAGTTTGGTTGACTTGCGAAAAGAGTTTCTTGGTTATAATCTCGCCAACAATCCCGGAAATAAAGAGTCCGGCATTCTTACGACTGATAGAGTTCATCTAAATCCTGCCGGGAATAAATTAGTGGCTGATTTGATGATAAAAACTTTAACTGGGTTAAAAGTTGAAAAGTAAAAGTTGTAATTATTGATCTAAACTATCCACTTTCGTCTTTTCCCCTCAATTAACGTTTCTTTCCAAAATATCTCTTCGGTGCCCCTTTTGCGCCAGATGTATTATCAGAACGCTCCGGTTTTTTGCTTTTGGAAGAACCACCCTTTTTCTTGGTCGATTGAGTTAGCATATATGCAGCGCCTTTCATATGGTAAGGTTGTTCTTCAACCACAGAAATTGATCGTGAAATAAGTTTCTCGATATCCTTCAGGTATTCCATTTCCTCTTCATCACAAAAAGAAAGCGCAATACCACTTGATCCGGCCCTCCCGGTTCTGCCAATCCGGTGAACATAGGTTTCCGGTACATTAGGCAGTTCAAAATTGATCACATGAGAAAGTTCTTCAATATCGATTCCCCGGGCGGCAATATCTGTGGCAATCAATGCCTTCAACTGTCCTGTTTTAAAGTTCGACAAGGCCTTCTGACGTGCATTCTGGGATTTGTTTCCATGGATTGCCTCAGTTTTTATTCCGGCTTTTACCAAATCTTTCACAATCTTATCTGCTCCATGTTTCGTGCGTGTAAATATGAGAGCAGATTTGATCGCTTTATCATTCAATAGATGAATTAGAAGCTTTTTCTTGTCCCCTTTTTCAACAAAAAAGATTGATTGATCAATGGTATCTGCGGTACTTGAAACCGGCGTGACCTCCACTTTTTCAGGATCAACAAGAATTGTATTAGCTAGTTTTTGAATCTCTGGCGGCATTGTTGCCGAGAAGAAAAGTGTCTGGCGTTTTTGTGGAATTTTTGTAATGATCTTTTTGACATCATTTATGAAGCCCATATCCAGCATACGGTCTGCCTCATCAAGGACAAATATTTTCAGATAATGCAAGTGGACAAACTTCTGATTTATCAAGTCTAAAAGTCGCCCTGGAGTTGCAATCAGAATGTCTATCCCAGATTTTAGCGCGGATACTTGTGAACCCTGGGAAACACCACCAAAAATGACAGCATGTTTCATTCCAGTATGTCGACCGTAAGCACCGAAGCTTTCACCTATTTGTATGGCAAGTTCGCGTGTTGGGGTAAGGATCAGACATTTTATAGCCCTTGGACTCTTATCATAAATTCTGCCGCCCTCGAGTATTTGGAGGATGGGTATTGCAAATGCAGCAGTTTTTCCTGTACCGGTTTGTGCACAGCCAAGCAGATCTTTGCGCTCTAATATGATGGGTATTGATTGTTCCTGGATAGGAGTGGGAATTGTGTAACCTTCTGTTTTTAAAGCCCTTAAAATAGGCTCAATTAAATTTAAATTTTCGAACGACATGTATTGATCTTAATATTGCTGCTTAAAATGCCAGCAATTTATTTTGGCGCAAAGGTACGGGATAAATGTGATATTGCCACAAAAACCGTTTGTGTGGTATTACTGGGTCTAAAATTTGGGAAATGGGGATCAATGCAATTATTTCCTCCTTTCAAGAAGACAAATAAATACATTGATTAGCCAAAGTACTACCAGATAAATACATAATCCCGCCTGAACGTTTAACTTCCATTCACTGAAATACATAAAAAGTATACCAAATGGAAGTATCATGGCGACGATACTTAGTATTAAAAAGTCCTCGAACTCTTTTCCTGCTGGATTTTCAACCGCTCTAATAAAAAATTTGCTTAATAAATAGATATAAATTAATGCGGGCGGATGACTAAGTAAAAGAAGCCAAACTTTATCACTACCAAGGTTATCAAAAATGCTGAGAACTAATACACCAATTGCAGACAGAATTAGTGAGAACCCAAAGATAATTTTTGCTAGTCTATACTGTGTTCCTATGAATTTATTGCTTACTTCAAAATTTAACTTAGAAGTCTCCTTAGATTTCTAAAATTAAGTTAAGTCGCCTTTCAACGGTCAATTTCTGTAAGGATTGCTTCTGTAATTACCTTACAGGCATCAATAATCTCATTTTCCGTTATAATTAACGGAGGAGCGATACGCAATGCTGTATCACAGTGCAGGAACCAGTCGATGATAATCCCGTTCTCCAGGCAGCGTTTGCTGACACGCTCCACCTGTTCGAATGAATCGAGTTGAATGCTCAACATTAAACCTTTCCCGCGAACCTCTTTTATTCTCGGATCATGAAGCAACTTGCGGAATAGTTTTTCTTTAACAGGAACATCAGACATCAGATTCTCGTCAAGTATAACTTGCAGATTAGCCAACCCAGCCGCACAACTCACCGGATGCCCGCCAAAGGTCGTAATATGCCCTAAGATCGGATTTTCTTTCAAGGCATCCATTATTTTATGTGATGATATGAAAGCTCCTATCGGCATCCCCCCCCCCATGCCTTTAGCAAGAAGAAGGATATCGGGAATAATGCCAAATTGTTCGAAACCAAATAAGGTTCCCGTACGGCCAAAGCCCGTCTGGATTTCGTCCAGAATTAATAGTGCTCCAGTTTCATCACACCGCTTGCGTAATTGCTGCATGTAACGCAATTCCGGAACTCTTACTCCTGCTTCACCCTGTATTGTTTCCACAACAACAGCGGCTGTTTTTTTTGTTATCGAATCCAGATCTGTGAGGACGTTAAATTGGATAAACCCTATGCCGGGAAGCAAGGGTCTGTAGGCCCGTTTATAATATTCATTGCCCATTATGCTTAATGCACCCTGTGTGCTGCCATGATATGAGTTGTTGCAGGCTAAAATATTTGACCTCCCGGTAAATCGTTTCGCTAATTTCATCGCCCCTTCAGTAGCTTCAGTACCAGAATTAACAAAGTAAACGGAGTGAAGAGATTCAGGAAGAACGGAAGCCAGTTTTTCGGCAAATCTGACCTGGGGAGATTGAATAAATTCACCGTATACGGTTAAATGGAGATATTTGTCGACCTGGTCTTTTATAGCCTCAACAACTTTAGGATGACGGTGGCCGGTATTACTAACCGCGAAACCGGAAACGAGATCCATGTATCGATTACCGCTGGGATCATACAAGTACATACCCTCCGCACGTTCTACTTCAAGTGATCGGGGAAAAGATGAGGTTTGGGCGGTATTAAGCAGAAACAACTGGCGAGTGGTAAGCATTCGCGAAATTACTAAAAAAGAGTTGCCAGTTGCGAGTTACCAATTATGGGGTCTGGATGCATAGGCAAAGCGCCCGAATATTACTTTGTTAGCATTCACCAAGCTTTAGAATTGTTAATTTCCAAGTAGCCTGAAAACGGGCAACAGGCAACTTGCACCCAACTATTCGTTCCCTTTCCTCCGATTATTCAACTGCTTATAAAGATGTTCTCTAAATTCGCTCTCCGCTTTATATAAAGCCAGAATCTTTTGCGGCGGGATAGCCTTAGCATATAATTTCCTATACCTTTTCTTTAAATCAAGCATTTTACTTTCATAAACCAGATCAGCACTAATTATCTCATCAGGGTCACTGTTTTTGCTGTATTTTGCTTCTTTCTTTTTCTTAAGTAGTTCCAAAAATTCTTTTGAGTAATTGTTGTAAACTGGCCAGAATTTTTGAGCCTCTTCGCTTGTTAAGTCAAGTTTACTGGTAATAAATGCTACTTTTATCGATTCGATCTGTTCAGATCGTCCCCAGCTCCTTTGTGCGAATGATTGTAAGGTTAGTGCCAAACACATTACAAATACCCACAATCTCTTTTTTAACTCTCTGTTCATAATGTTGTACTGTTGATATATAGCTCCAATTCCTCGGATGAAACATCACCTGTTACAGCTTCCAGTTGATCAGTATTAAGATTTTCAATAATAAATGGAGTATCGCCGGCAGTACTGTGTGCTTGCAGGTAATTCATAATTTCCTGATCTGGAACTTCTGAAAGTTGTTTATCGAATTGGTAAGTATTGGAGCTAAAGTATATTCCGGTTGCAATCATAGTCGTGATACAAGCTGCAGCCGCATAACTAATCCATGAAGTAAATAACCTGCGACCTGGATTCGCTTCGCTTGATGAATCGTCCAATCTTGAGTTTATTCGCTCTGAAAGCTCAGCAAAATATCCTTCTGGCAATGCAAAGCCCTCGGAAGGAGCAAATGATCTAATCTTCTCGACAGTAATGTTACTCTCAATGGTGGACGAAAGTTCATCAAAATAACTAAGAGGAACTTTAAACCCACTATTACAATCAACGCCTGTTGGCTCAATCAATGATAGGCTTTCCAGATTATCAGACAGTTCCTGAAAGTATCCGGAAGGTACGATGAAAGGAATCCCATTCCCAATCGCAGCAAGAGTCGGTGCTTCTTTCTGCAAATCTATTTCTCTTTCATTTGATTCCATATTCTTTAGACCCCCAGCGTGTAAAAAGGTTTAATCAGTGTTCAATAAATAATCTTCTATTTTCTTTACCGCTATATGAAAAGATGCTTTGAGACCTCCCACTGTAGTTCCCAGAATTTCTGATATCTCCTCATATTTCAGATCGTCATAGTATTTCATATTGAAAACCAGGCGCTGCTTCTCGGGCAAAGTGAGCAAGGCTTTCTGAAGTTTCATTTGAGCATTATCACCATCGAAATACGGGCTATCGGCTAAAGTCTTTGCAAGATCATATCCTGCACTTTCATTAAGAGAGATGTTATTTTTATGCTTTTTCCGATTTATAAACGTGATGCTTTCGTTTGTTGCTATCCGATAAAGCCATGTATACAGCTGAGAATCATTCCTGAAATTAGAAAGACTCTTCCAGACTTTAATAAAAACTTCCTGCACAAGATCATCAGTATCATCATGGTCGATTACTAATCTACGGATATGCCAGTAAATCTTTTGCTGGTATTTATTCAGAAGGAGTCTGAAAGCCTCATTGCGGGTGCTTTCGAGTTCAAATTTGCTGAGAATTTCTGAATCATCTACCATTTTAGTTGCGAGTTATCAGTTGCCCGTTACCAGGCTAATCGGATTTGCAGGGCGTTTAATTAAAAGTTTAACAATCATTCGTTTCATCGCCCAGACTGGTAACTGGTAACCGGTCATTGCTTTATCGTTCGTTTTTCCGCTCAGTCTAACAACTAACAACTAACAACCAACTATTTCCTCTTCATCACCCTTTCCACCGCTCTAACAATATCATCGGTGTCTAATCCGTATTTCGTCATTAACTGATCAGGAGTTCCGCTTTCTCCAAAGCTATCATTTACAGCAACATACTCTTGTGGCACAGGGTTATTTCTGGTAAGTACCTGTGCTATGCTGTCGCCGAGTCCGCCGTAGCGGTTATGTTCTTCAGCAGTAACAACACAACCCGTCTTAGCTACCGACTTTAGGACTGCAGCCTCGTCCAATGGTTTAATTGTATGGATATTTATTATTTCTGCATTTACACCTAACTCAGCAAGTTTTTCGCCGGCTTCTATTGCCTTCCAAACTAGATGTCCCGTAGCAAAGATTGAAACATCAGTCCCCTCACTAACCATCCAGGCCTTTCCTATTTCAAATTTCTGATCGGGATCGGTGAATACAGGGACAACCGGACGCCCGAACCTTAGATAAACCGGGCCGTGGTGCTCAGCGATTGCAATAGTAGCAGCTTTGGTTTGGTTATAGTCGCAAGGGTTGATAACAGTCATGCCCGGGAGCATTTTCATCATACCGATATCTTCGAGTATCTGGTGGGTTGCTCCATCTTCGCCCAGAGTCAAACCTGCATGAGAAGCACAAATCTTGACGTTTTTGTCAGAGTATGCAATAGACTGTCTGATCTGATCATACACGCGTCCTGTTGAAAAATTTGCAAATGTGCCGGTAAATGGAATTTTTCCGCCAATGGTCAAACCGGCAGCAATTCCCATCATGTTCGCTTCCGCGATACCTATCTGAAAAAAGCGCTCAGGGAATTCTTTTATAAAAGCATCCATTTTAAGTGAACCAACAAGATCGGCGCATAAGGCAACTACTTGGTCATTCTTTTTCCCAGCTTCTAACAGCCCAGCCCCGAAGCCGGAACGAGTATCTTTTTTCTCGGTGTATGTATATTTTTTCATATTAAACCTGTAACCAGGGTTTGTGAGCTTGAGGAATGTTTTAGTTATTAGTAATCTCCGTGGGTTTCTTCAACCTGGGCGAGTGCAAGGGCGAGCTGCTCATCGTTTGGCGCTACGCCGTGCCATTTGTGTGAATGCATCATGAAATCAATTCCGTTACCCATCATTGTTTGCATGAGAATCATAATTGGTTTTCCCTTACCTGTTTTTGAAACGGCGAGGTCCAGGACGCGGATAACATCAGACATGTCGTTCCCGTTCATTTCCAAAACTTCCCATCCAAACGCCTCCCATTTTGCCCTTAAGTTTCCGAGGGAGAGTACATTCTCGGTCGAGCCATCAATTTGCTGGCCGTTGACATCAATTGCTGAAATCAGGTTATCAACTTTGTTATGACTAGCGTACATCGCCGCTTCCCAGGTTTGTCCTTCCTGTAATTCCCCATCACCATGAAGAGAGTAAACAAGACGATTATCCTTGTTAAGTTTTTTAGCAAGCGCTGCGCCAATAGCAACAGACATTCCCTGACCGAGGGATCCTGAAGCAACCCGGATTCCGGGCAAGCCTTCATGAGTTGTAGGATGACCTTGTAACCTCGAGTTTATCTTTCGAAAGCTCGCTAGTTCGCTCAGTTCAAAATATCCTGATCGTGCAAGTACGCTATACCAAACTGGCGAAATATGGCCGTTAGAAAGAAAGAAGAGATCTTCGTCATTGCCGTCCATGTCAAATTTCGTATTGTGTTTTAACGCGTGAAAATATAGCGCTACGAAATAGTCTGCACAACCAAGAGAACCCCCTGGATGTCCCGACTGGCACCCATGTACCATTCTTACAATATCACGCCGCACTTGAGCCGCAAGTCTTGTTAATTTATCAATATCTGGATTCATATAATTTGCTTAAAGCGCCGCTAAAATAGGTAATGTTGTTTGAATAGAAAAAGGTTAGGCTTTTAATAATGCGGGATCATCACACGATTTAAAGAGTTAAATAAGTGATTCCATCACTTGTTGAGAAGAGTTTTTGGTATCAACCTTCGAAATGATCTTTTTAATTATGCCGTCTTTACCGATAATAAAAGTTTTGCGGGCAACTCCCATGTACTTCTTTCCATACATGTTCTTTTCAACCCAAACTCCATATGATTCGACTATTTTTTTATCCTCGTCGGAAATCAAGGAAAATGGTAAACTATATTTCGATGTAAATTTCTGGTGTGATTTTTCATCATCGGTACTAAGCCCGAGCACTTCAAAACCCTTGTCGATTAAGGATTGATAATTATCTCTGAAGCTGCATGCTTCAGCTGTACAACCCGGGGTGTCGTCCTTAGGATAAAAATACAAGATCAGATCCCTGCCTAAAAAATCACTTAGTGAAATATCATGGCCATTTTGATCTTTTGCAGTAAAATCAGGGGCTTTTTGTCCTTCGTTCAATTCAATCATTATCAGGATTGTTGGAGCGCTAAATTACTGAAATAAATCAATCGCTGATTAATAAGCAGAGGCTTTATTATCTGAAAAAGCTGATCGTGTATTCAGTCCTATTCGACTTCATATCCGTTACGGTTAGTTGTAAGTCGTGTTTTCCCTTACTAGTTTGATCATCTAATGTATGCCAGAGCGAAGCTGTTTTAGCGTCGTATTCCATAAGAATCCATTTTCCATCAATCCGTCCGGTAAATGTTTTAATGCCGGAAAGATTATCTGATATCTTAAACTGGATTCTAGGCGTTGTTGTGAGGGACTTCCCATTGCTTATGCTAACTGGAGTTATTCTGGGAGGCACAGTATCCAAAGCAACATAGAAGCTTCCAAAACCTCGGAGATCTGCACTTACGAAACCCTTTTCATAAGAGCCTCCTTGTGAAATTTTATTTGCATTTACCAATATAGCCTTCGATTGAAGATGTGCTGGTAAGTCCGAATTTATTGCAATACTAAGCTTGTAGGGGAGATGAACAGCAATCAAACGATTATGTACGTGGTGTAATTTCGATAATCCTCCAAAAGGAGTAGGGGAACTTGAATAAACAAAATTAAGATCGCTATATAAAGAATTTTTTGACATCTGAATTTTCATCCCATTAGTGTCAAGCTGATTGTCTTCATTAAATTTGAACATTCGGCCTTTTACGGGCTTAATAAATTTAGATGCGGTTTCATCATATCTGATCTTAAAGTTGAGGACACTTTCGTTACCAGCCACGTCGCTAACTACATACTGCGCTTCATGAATGTCCCTGTCGGTAAAATTTATCAGACCATTGTTTACTTTTGTTTTATAAATCTGTAATGGATTGCCCGGCTCAAGGAAACCTTTTTGGATTCTCCGGCCTGAACTCATTAACAATGGATAATCTACATGAGAATTAATACCCCGGGAATTGGCAAATGAAAATTTCTCCCAAACAGAGGAGTAAATAGTTTCGCCATCTACCCGCAATTCTATTGAATATGGGCCATTTGAATTTTCCGAAGCGGAGTTCTTATCGCTGGTCATGATTCCAAAACCGGTTTTCCCGCTAATACTAACAATTTTTACAGGACTCAACTGGTAAATTCCACTTGCTCCGCCAATAGGAAAAAACTGTCTTGGAGTATTTTCACTAAATGGTTCACCATTTAGCTGATACATGTATAAGCCAGTTATCGCAGGTTTTACTCGATCAGGAATAGTAATGCCAAAAAGCTGTGGATTAATTGCTTCTTCAGTATTTGTATCCCTTATTTCAAAATGCAGGTGTGGGCCACTCGAGCCCCCGGTATTACCAGACCATGCAATTATTTCGCCTTTTTTAACAGGAATTTCTACAGGCAGAAGCGGGAAATCAACATCGAAATTTTCAATTCTGTATTGATAAGCTTTAAGGGACTGACTAATGCGGCTGTTGTATTTTTGAAGGTGCATATACACCGTAGTGTACCCGTTTGGATGTGTGAGGTACAAAGCGTTGCCGCCCCCACCAATTTGTACTCTAACTCTTGATACATAACCATCCGCCGCTGCATAAACCGGATAACCTTCTTTCTGATTTGTTTTAAAATCCAATCCCGAATGGAAATGGTTAGACCTCAGCTCGCCGAAATTGCCAGCTATGATCGGAGAAATTCCAAGCGGGTATCGAAAATAAGACTCAGGGTAATCCTGCAACTTATCATCTTGCGCGAAGGTCGCTGTAAATAGTAATAAGAGGAAAGTCAGAACTATAAATCTTAACATATTTGGAATGGATATTAGCGGACGTAAAAGTCCAGCATTTTATCTTCTTCCAAATAGCCTGCCAAATGATCACCGATGTTCACTTTCCCTACCCCTTGCGGTGTTCCGGTGAAGATCAGATCACCTTTTTTTAGTGTAATATATTGAGAAACAAAGGCGATGATTTTCTCAAAGGAAAAAAGCAAATCATTAGTGTTTCCCTTCTGAACCATGTTCCCATTAATATCTAACTTGAAATTTAAATTGGTCAAATCCTTGAATGTCGATTTAGGAACGAATTTACTGAGGGGAGCAGAGTTGTCAAACGCTTTTGCGAGTTCCCAGGGCAATCCTTTCTCTTTATGTTTCTGTTGGATATCCCGCGCAGTAAAATCAACACCAAGAGCAATTTCTTCGAAGTAGTTCGAAGCGAATTTCTCTGCTACATGTTTTCCCTCTTTTGAGATTTTCAGCACTAGTTCTATCTCATGATGGATATCTGTTGAAAATTCGGGATGATAAAAAGGTTTGTTGTCTCTTAGTACTGCGGTATCAGGTTTCATAAATATAACCGGGACAGTCGGTACGGGGTTATTCAGTTCTTTGGCATGTTCAGCATAATTGCGACCGATAGCGATTATTTTCATTTGTATGTAATTTGTTATTTTATTGCAAAGGAGCCCTTCCGAACAACTGTGGTAGGCGGCCTAAATGAGCTTATGTTCATGTTATGAGCTGCAAACTCATGCAGGTTTTATCAAAGTAATTTGAATTAGAAGTATTGGTAAATATAAATTTTCCTTCAGCATGAAACCCATTGTCTCGGCGAAGATATAAATCCAATAAGCAAATAAAAGAAATTAACGGTTATAAAACAGAGATTCGCTTGGTGATGATCTCACCAGCAACGCTTACGCGAATAAAATAAAAACCGCTGGTAAGCCGTGAAGCGATATCGAAAGAATTTGCCTGATCTCCGGCAGAAAGCCTTTCAGTAAGTAAGGTTGTAACTTCATTGCCTAACACATCCATAATTTTAATGGTAACGTTGGAGTCCTTATTAATGGAATATGATAGATTGAGCTGGTCTGAAACTGGGTTCGGATAAACTTTTACATTATTTAGGACCTTATCGTTATCGCCTTGTTTCGAAATCCGTGATGTAGGTGAACCTGAAAATAACTTTTCCGTTCCAGGCTTGAAAGGAACGAAATTCACTATGACCCCATTTTTCAAGAATGCGGGTCTATTGAGACGTGTATCGGTTATTTTAGTTGATATTGTCGCTTTTATAATCTTGGAGGTATCATTCGAAACTGAACTTGTACCAGCAAATACTTCAGAGTGGCCCGGCATTGTGATGCCGCCCAAAGTGATGAATATTGCTAATAGTCCGAGGTAGAAGTTTCTCATACGCACTTAGTACACTATAAATATAGGGCTTTATAATATATACACTTGCAGGGCAATAAAGTTTTTAACAAATTTTAACTAAAATTATAGGGTATACGTCAATATTAACAAATTTGTTAAGATAAATTTAATTAATCAGAATGATATTTAAACATAAAAATTATGACGTTGTTAAATTACATTTAAGGTGTACTTTTGTTCCAAAATTTTTGAACGTGTCGAATTGATTACGAATTGGTATTCTTCTGGTTCAATCGGCTCTTGTGATACCCATAAGAGAAATAGATAATAAGCCCTAAAGCAAGCCAAATAAGAAATCTCAGCCAATTGGTATAGCCCAATTCTGTCATTAAATATAAACAGCTGAGCATTCCCAGAACCGGTATCAAAGAAAGCTTTTTCATAAAAGATAAGACAGACATTGTAATTGCAGCGAGGATAAAGAGGAAATAAGGGAGTTTGTCCTTATACTCATGCCAGTCGCCGTTATAGGTGAACAGGTTGAGGATCTGCTCTCGGAATATTAAAAAGAGGCTTAGGATTAGCAATGGTACTATATATTTGCTATTCACATACGGGATTCTAAAACGTTTCCGATTTAGATCAGTGATTGGCTCCTCTGGCAATAGGAGCACGCCTCCACATACCAAAACGAAAGCAAACAGTGTACCGATACTGGTAAGGTCAGTCACTTCTGTAAGATTCATAAATAAAGCAGGGATAGCGACAACAAATCCGGTAACAAGTGTTGCAAACCCAGGAGTCTTATATTTGGGATGGATACTTGAGAATTTTTTAGGTAGCAGGCCGTCGCGGCTCATGCTCATCCAGATGCGGGGCTGACCCATTTGAAAAATAAGTAATACGCTGGCCGTTGCTATAACAGCACTAACCGATATTACGTAGCTGATGTTTTCCAATCCCACATTCTTAAATACAAAAGCCAATGGGTCTTCTACTTGCAGGTATTTGTAATTAACCATTCCTGTGAGGACAAGTGCTACGAGGATATATAGCACAGTGCAGATAATCAGGGAATAGATCATGCCTTTTGGAAGATCGCGCTGTGGGTCTTTACATTCCTCGGCAGTAGTAGAAATTGCATCAAATCCTATATAGGCGAAGAAAACCCCTGACACGCCTTTCATCATCCCTTCAAATCCATTAGGTAAAAACGGATCCCAATTGGCAGGAGTAATGTAGAAAAATCCCAACAGGATCACTCCAATAACCACAGCTACTTTTAAGATAACCATTGCATTAGTAGCTTTCTTAGTTTCCCGAATGCCGATATAAACGAGGTAGGTAATCAGAAAAACGATACCGAGTGCCGGGATATCGGCAATTAATTTAAAATTTCCGGATCCTGGCGCTCTATTCCAAGCTTCTGCGGCATACTTTACTTTATCCGTTATCCCAGCAAGTTCTCCACCTGCAGCTAGAATTTGCGAATGGGCTCTGGCCGCAGAAAGATAGTCCATGGTAAGGTAGGCAGGGATGTGAATGTTGAAACCTTCCAATAAATTGGTAAAATATTCGCTCCAGGAGATCGCGACAGCAATATTGCCTATTGCATATTCCATTAATAAATCCCAACCGATTATCCATGCTACAAGTTCTCCAAAAGAGGCATAAGCATAGGTATACGCGCTGCCAGCTACTGGTATTCGCGATGCAAATTCGGCATAACAGAGAGCTGAGAAACCGCAGGTGACTGCGGTTATGACAAATAGGATACTAACACCAGGCCCACCATTAAATGCGGCATTTCCTATCGTCGAAAAAATACCTGCACCGATCACTGCGGCTATCCCCATAAGGGTGAGGTCTTTAACAGTCAAAACCCGACGCAGGCCAGCTTCTTCCGACTCAGCATCCGAGAATCCCGCCTGGCGGTCCCTCATTATAAGTTCAATTGATTTTTTGCGGAAGAAATTTGAGGACATAAGGAAAGCTAAATGATTTAGTACCAAACATAAAAATTATTTAGTTTTGAAAATACCTTAAACTTAAATAATGCGCTCCAGCTTCGGCAATCTGCTCAAAAGGCACCTGGCTTTTATTATTCCATTCATTATAATGGTTGTTATATGCCTTTATATCTATTTAACAAATTCCAAGATTGAGATTTTCTTATGGACGAACATTCGCCATAATGCCTTTTTTGATGAATTTTTCAAGATCAGTACGCTTATAGGGGATGAGTACACAACGATCTTAGTTTGTATTGGGATGTTGTTTATAAAGTACAGGTATGCCGTGCTAACAATTCTTGCTTATCTGTATTCCTCGGTAACTGTGCAGATCCTGAAAAGGATATTTGACTCGCCACGGCCCAGTAAGTTTTTCGAAGGATTAAATCCTATTAGAACAATTGAGGGCTATCCTCTGTACGAAATCAATAGTTTTCCTTCCGGCCATAGTACCAATGCATTTACGCTAGCCGTTGTGCTGGCCTTCATCCTCCCTAAATTAAGGTACCATTGGGTTATAATCCCGGTTGCAGTGCTTACTGCCTTCTCCAGGGTGTATCTCTCACAACACTTTTTCCAGGATGTTTTTGCCGGGGCTGTTCTAGGAGTTGTACTAACCTTCCAGTTAATATGGTGGCTGGAAAATACAGAATGGTATCATTCTCCCAAACTGGATGGCCGACTATTTAAAACAAAATTTAAAGGTCATTGGCAATAAAAAGGAAGGTGAAAACTGAAAAAGAGGTGTCTTACGTGAAAAATAAGATTTAATTTAACCTCATACCTAGAGGGTTAATAAATAGATTTTAAGTTTCCCCTTTTCTGAGAAGGAAGAAAGCCAAACCAATTAGAGCAATGCCTCCTGGAATTGCCCAATAAAGATATTTTTTGCTCGCTGTATTGTTATCATTTATTTCGTCGCTTGTAAACTGGTCAGACATGTTCAATTGTTCATTGACCTCAATAGAATTGAAAAACTTCACCTTTTCAGGCACTGCAAATTCGCTGTGAAGGTCCTGGTAAAGATATTCAAAAATATATGTGGCACTGCTTGCATGCAGCAGGCGGAAATCTCTGTATAATACACCGCTCCCGGTATCGATTTGAAGTGTGAAGTCTTTTACGTTTAGTGCTCCAAGTTTACTATCTCTTTCGTTTTTTATAATTGAGCCGGTGGATACCGTCCGCACATTTTTGATGTAGTCATTGTAGTACTTCTTCAGGTGCTTATCTTTCTCGATGTCAGGAGTTGACATCTCATCATCAGGTGTTTTGAAAATAAGGATGGTGCCCCAGGGGCTTACAGCAACCATGCTATATTTGTCGTTTTTTTCAGTTTTAGTAAATCCTTTCGGAAGATTCACCGAAACGGTACTATCGATCCTGACCGTTTCCCAATCCTGAGCAGAAGACGTATTAGAAATTATAAATAGAATAATGATAAGGAGTAATGATTTCATAAAGGGGGTATTGCAATAAACGTGCCCTGTAAGTTGACATTTGACAGTCGACAATGATCAGTTGAAAGTGGACTGGAAAAAGCCTTGCTTCGGGTCGAGTGGCTTCACTGCTGAGCGGGTTATTATACGCCCAGTCTAACAACTAACAACTAGCAACCGTGTGCTTAATCCAATTTCCCTAACTCGTCCCTTACAAACTCCGCCAGTTCCTTTACATAAGATGCACTAAAATCAAACTCTATACCTGCCGTTTCGTAGATTTCCTTAATTGTTTTTGTGTAGCCCAATTTTAAGGCATCCAGATACTTTTGAAGTGCCTTTTCAGGATCATTCTTATAATTTTTCCAGACTGCTATTGCTCCTAATTGTGCTATTCCGTACTCAACGTAATAGAATGGCACTTCAAAGATGTGAAGCTGTTTCTGCCAGAGGTTGCCGAGTGCTTCGTGATAACCGCTCCAGTCGGCAAAATTATTACCAAAAGGTTCAAATATCTTCTTCCAAGCTTCGTTTCTTTCAGCATTTGTATGATCAGGATTTGTATAGATCCAATGCTGAAACTGATCGACAACGGCCACCCATGGCAGTGTTTTTAACACATCTTTCAGTTGATCTTTCTTTGCGCGTTTCAGGTCTTCAGGATTATCAAAGAACACATCCCACTTGTCCATAGAGATAAGTTCCATACTCATCGATGCAAGTTCAGCTACTTCTGAAGGTAAATGTTTGAAATCGTTTAGCTCCAGGTCGGCAGAAATAAAGGTGTGAACTGCATGTCCACCTTCATGGACCATTGTAGTAAGGTCGCGGAATGTGCCGGCAGAATTCATAAATATAAATGGAGCGCCGCTTTCGGCCAGCGGATAGTTATATCCTCCGGGTGCCTTCCCTTTTCTGCTCTCTACATCAAAAAAGCCATTTGCTTTCATGATCTGGAGTCTCTCTCCAATATAGGGGTTTAGCCCATGGAAGCACTTAATTGATTTTTCAATGAGCTCTTCGCCAGAATTGAAAGGCTTTAATGCTGTTTTTCCCGAAATATCAACGTCCATATCCCAGGGCTTGAGTTGTTCAAGTCCGAGTGCTTCGCGACGATTTTCGGCATGGTCGAGCAGAATAGGAACAACTTCTTTTTCTATTGCTTCATGGAATTTGTAGCAATCTTTCGGAGTATAATCAAATCGTCCCAGTGCCTGGAACATATAATCCCTGAAATTCTCGAAGCCGGCGTTAAGTGCAACCTGATGCCTTAGCTTTAAAAGTCCGTTAAATAGTTCATCCAGCTTTTCGCGATCCTGTAATCTTCTTGCGGTAATCGCCTCCCAGGTTTTCTGCCTGACATTTCTGTCTGTATCCTTCAAAAATACGGCGGCCTGTTCAAGTGTATATTCTTTGCCATTCAGCACGACAGACATCGCACCGGTAATAGCCTGATACTTTTGCTGTTGTACTTGAATTTGCGTCTGAAGCGGAACATTTTCTTCCCTGAACAACTCCAACGCCTTTTTTATGCCCCGGGTGTACACGAAATACTTATTCTTATCAAGGTTTTCTGAAAACTCGCTTTGAATGAACTTTTTATTCAGATCATTATTAAGAGGTGCAATTTTAGGCTCTATCTCCGTAGCGAAAAACTGGAAATCCGTAAGCAGCTTTTCATCACTTGTATCGCATGTCATCCTGATATATCTCCAGGCAAAATCTTCTTCAAGCGCTGCCTCAATCTCACTGCGGTCTTTGAGCCAACGCTCAAGTCCGGTGGCCGAATGTATTTTTCTGGCGAGTAATTCTGTAAATATGGGTTCAAGATTTTCCCAGCTTATGGTTAAGTTTTGCGGAATATAATTTCTTGGATTTTTGGTGATTTTAAAGGTATCTATCATATTATTATTGATTTCTCAGGTAAACGTCCAGAAGGAAAAAAACAGCAAAGACTACCGAAGCTATTCCATTTGTAGTGAAGAACGCCCGGTCGACTTTTGACAGGTCATTTGGTTTTACAAGCTGATGCTGATAAACCAGCAGTGTTATAAAGAAAAGGATTCCTGCAAGATAGAACCAGCTCAAAACCGAAAAAAAGTAAGGGAGACTGATAAATATAATCGCAAAAAAGTGAAGAATTGACGAAACTATCAGAGCTTTTTCTTTACCCAGCCATGCCGGTATTGAGTTCAGGTCATTTTCTCGATCAAACTCTTCGTCCTGAAGAGCATAGATTATATCAAAGCCACTCACCCAGCAAAGAACTGCGAGTGAAAAATATATAGGAAGCAAAGCGAATTCTCCAGTTACAACCAAATATGCACCGATGGGAGCCAATGATAGACCAAGCCCAAGGATCAAATGGCATAAAGGAGTAAATCGTTTAGTATAGCTATAGCCCAGTACAACTGCCAGAGCCACCGGTGACAGATAGAAACACAAACGATTTATTAGAAGTGTTGTAGAGATAAGAAGGAGGCTATTGATTATAGTGAAAGCAAGCGCTTCTCGCGATGAAATACGCCCGGACGGAATATCCCGGACCACAGTCCTCGGATTTGCAGCGTCAATCTCACGGTCAAGATAGCGATTGAAAGCCATGGCAGCATTTCGAGCGAATACCATGCATAAAAGCATCAAAAAAAGCTTGATCCAATTGAATTCGTAATCTGTGGTTGTTATTGCCAGAAAGAATCCAATTATTGCAAAAGGCATGGCGAATACAGTATGAGCAAATAATACAAGCGAAAAATACTTCTTCATATTTACCTCGTAAAGGTCTTATTCAAGTCGCTGATAAAGTACAGTATTTCATCTCGTCCGTCTTGCGTTTCTGCGGAAGTAATATAATGCTGAGGAACCTCCTCAAAGATTCCAAGCAATGCTTTTCGGAATTTACCGACGGCTTGGTCCGTTTTTACCCGGGATTGCTTATCAGCCTTGGTAAAAATCAATTGAAAGGGTAGCCCATTTTCGCCAAGCCACGAACAAAACTCAATATCTATTTTCTGCGGCTCAAGACGGCTATCGATCAGTACAAATACACATTGAAGGTTTTCTCTGTTTCGCAAATAAAAGCTAATGAATTTCTGCCAGTCGGCTCTATTGCTTCTCGAGGTCTTTGCATAACCGTATCCTGGAAGATCCACGAGCTGCCAGTTTTCATTGATTAAGAAGTGGTTGATCAGTTGCGTTTTACCGGGAGTTTGTGAAGTCTTTGCAAGCCCCTTTTTCTGAACCAGCATATTGATCAAAGAAGACTTACCCACATTTGAGCGGCCGATAAACGCATATTCCGGTAATAGCGCAGGAGGTAGTTTGTCTGTTCTGGTATTACTGCACTGGAATTCGGCGGTTTTGATAATCATTGGCGCAAAGTTATAAGTTATAAGTTGTAAGTTATAAGTATTTAAACGCTGTGAAGGAGTTGTAGGTCGTAGGTTATAAGCTGTAAGAATTAAAAAGCCCTGCGAAAACTTACAACTTATAACCTACAACTTACAACTCATTACTATCTTTACACTTATATGCCCAGTCCCAACCCCGTTACTCCATACCGCGATTCTAATGATTCAAAAAAGGAACAGGTCGCGAAGATGTTTAATAACATTTCAGGCACCTACGATTTTCTTAATCACCTCTTATCACTCGGCATCGACGTAATTTGGCGTAAAATGGCCATTCGCGAACTTCTTACGGATAAGCCAAAGCACATACTTGACGTTGCCACCGGAACCGGAGATTTCGCATTTGAATCCATAAAGATTTTAAAACCTGAAAAAATTACGGGTATAGATATTTCTGAAGGAATGTTAGCTATTGCGCGCGACAAAATCTTCAAAAGAAATCTTCAGGATACTTTCGAGGTAAGCCTGGGGGATTCAGAAAAGATCTTATTTAAGGATGACACATTTGATGCGGTGACAGTAGCCTATGGCGTAAGGAATTACGAAAACTTGGGAAAGGGACTTTCAGATATGCTCCGGGTGCTTAAGCCCGCGGGTAAAATAGTCATTCTTGAATTTTCCAAGCCAAAGGCTTTTCCAGTAAAGCAGGCCTATAATTTTTATTTCCAGTATATAACACCTTCAATTGGTAAGCTTTTTTCAAAAGACGCAAGCGCTTACAGTTACCTTCCTGAGTCGGTTGCAGCCTTTCCGGATGGAACCCAGTTTATAGATTTAATGAAGAAAGTTGGATTTCAGAATACCAAATGGCGCAAGCTGGCGTTTGGAATTTGTTCCATTTATACCGGTACTAAATGAAAAAACGTTTATACCTGATTTTTTTGCTATTTCTTTTTTTTAACTACAGTTCATCTGCGCAACAAAATTGGGGAGGAGGGGTAGATAATGATATTCTTCACTTTGGATTCAAGTTTCAGTATGTTGCTGCTGAATTTAAAATCCTGAAAAGCGCTGAATGGAGAGGCCCTTACATTGATCAGACTGACGGTACGCAAATGATACCAAGTCAGCTAAAAAGTCTCAGTTCTCCAGTTTCCCAGGGTTTCGCCTTGGGATTTGTTTCGGATTATAAAGTGGCAGAAAATGCCAATATCAGATTTACACCTGGTTTGGTGTTTTCGGATATTTCAGCAGTTTACGAATATGATGACCCGACCTACACCGTTGAAAAAAAGGTGCAGGCAACCTTTGTAGACCTGCCTTTAGGAATTAAATTAAAATCAAACCGTTTGAATAATTACCGCGCCTACCTTATTGCCGGGGCTAAATATTCAATGGATATTGTTTCTAGAAAAAAGAAAGACGACAGTTCACTGATAGCATCCGAAAAATACCTGAAAAGCGTCCCTAATTCTTTGTGGTATGAAGCGGGGCTTGGCCTTGATATATATTTTGAGTGGTTCAAGCTATCACCTGAGATAAAGTTTTCGCAAACGACTAAAAGTGTACTTTTTGATAAAGACAGAGCGATAAACCCTTATGTTACACCCATTGACAAGATGTTTTTACGAAATCTTCAATTCAGTTTGTTTTTCGAATAATTTTTCTGCTCTCCATTTGCATAATTATTGCTTCACGCTTCCTATTAATTCCCTATTTTCGGCCTATGTCGAAAATAGCCTTAATAACAGGTGCAACTGCCGGAATAGGCGAGGCATGTGCCCGTCTTTTTGCACAACAAAATTACAATCTCATACTTCTGGCCCGTAGGGCAGAAAGATTGGAATCACTTGCTGAAAAACTGAGTCTCGAATTTGGTATAGAAGTGAAAATATTCGTCGTTGATGTAAGGGATAAGGAGGCTGTTCGACAATTGGAAACCCTGCCTCGCGAATGGAAAAAAGTGGATGTTCTTGTCAATAATGCAGGGCTTTCACGAGGACTTGATCCCATCAATTCCGGTGATAGTGAGGATTGGGATGTTATGATCGACACGAATATTAAAGGTCTTCTATACGTAACCAAGATTGTCTCAAACTGGATGATCCAATTCGGCGCGGGCCATATAATCAATATGGGATCGATTGCTGGAAAGGAAACTTATCTTAATGGGAACGTTTATTGTGCCACTAAATATGCTGTGGATTCATTAAACCAAGCCATGCGGATTGACCTATTACCTCATAGGATTAAAGTGACCGGCATTCATCCGGGTGCAGTTAATACGGAATTTTCTGAAGTTCGGTTCAAAGGTGATACAGAACGTGCTAGAAAGGTTTACGATGGTTTCGAACCACTGCTTGCACAGGATATTGCAGAAACGATTTGGTTTGCAGTCTCCCGTCCACCACATGTTAATATCAATGATATGATTGTAATGCCGACAGCTCAGGCAAACACAACACATCTGATAAGGGAAATGTGAGCAGAGGCAACCGAAAACTAACCACGAATCGCAAACATCTTACAAACAACAAATCTATCTCTGAAAATTATCTCAACCCACATCAATTCCGTAGGTTTGCAAAAATTAACCTAGTTGAAAACTTATACTCACCAAATGCCGCTTCAGGAAAATATTGATAAGGATATAAAATCTGCCATGTTAAGCAAAGACGGGGCTCGATTACGTGGGTTGAGAGCTATTAAAGCTGCTCTGCTTATTGCAAAAACTGAAAAAGATGCTTCCGAGATATTAACAGAGGAAGCCGAAATTAAGGTTTTGCAGAAATTGGTAAAGCAGCGCAAGGAATCTGCGGAAATTTATCAGCAGCAGAAGCGGGATGATTTGTACCAAATCGAGCTCGAAGAGATGCAGGTAATTGAAACCTATCTTCCAATACAAATGAGCAGGGAGGAGCTTGCTGCTTATATCAAGAATGCAATAAGGCGGTCGGGTGCAGAAAGCATGAAGGATATGGGCAAAGTGATGGGATTAGTGAATCAGGAATTGGCAGGGAAAGCTGATGGTAAAACAATATCTGAACTTGTAAAAGAGCTCCTGGCCTGACAGGGCCTTCATTTCATAAATCACATACAAAAACTTATTTTTATAAGCATTAAATTAGTTTTTATACTGTTTTTACATTTAGACTTATATCTTTAACAGGTAAGACGATTTACGCACTTAACAATTTTATGGAGTTCGAAATTAAAGAAGAAAACGGGTTTAAATTTATTGACGAAGGCGAAGGTGAAATACTATTATTGCTCCATGGATTAATGGGTGCGCTCAGTAACTGGACGGGTGTAGTAAACGAATTCAAAAAGGACTATCGGGTAATTATACCTTTACTACCATTATATGATCTTCCACTGCTAACGACTGGTGTAAAGACGTTGGCGAAATTTGTTAATAAATTTGTTAAATACAAAAAGCTTCAAAATATTACAGTTTTGGGAAATTCACTAGGCGGACATGTTGGGTTGATATACACTTTAAGTCACCAGGAAGATGTGAAAGCACTGGTGCTTACAGGAAGTTCCGGATTATATGAAAATGCTTTTGGAGGGTCGTTTCCTCGCCGTGAGAGCTATGAGTTCATCAAAGAAAAGGTAGAATTTACATTTTTTGACCCTGCAATTGCCACAAAGGAATTAGTAGATGAAGTATACCAGATTGTAAATGACCGCGTTAAGGTTATCCGAATTTTGGCCATGGCAAAATCAGCAATCCGGCATAATATGTCGAAAGATATCCATAGGATTAAAGTTCCCGTATGTTTGATATGGGGAAAAAATGATAAAATTACGCCTCCGGATGTGGCGATTGAATTTAACGAACTTTTACCTGATTGTAAGCTAAATTGGATTGATCAATGCGGGCATGCGCCTATGATGGAACAACCTCAAAAATTTAACGCTCATCTTAAAGAATTTCTGGATAAACTCAAAGAATAAACTATGTATGCATATGAACTTATATCTGATGCAATACCTCCGGTTAAAACCTCTGACACTATTCAGAAGGTAACGGAACGTATGTCTGAGTTCAGAGTGAATCATTTGCCAATTGTAAATGACCTGCAGTTCTTAGGACTGATTTCTGACGAAGACCTGATTGAATCAGTCGATCTCTCCTTTCCGATAGGTGGCTTAAGCCTTTCTTTGCATAATCCCTTCGTTTTTGAGGAACAGCATATATATGATGTAATACGCCTCTTTTACGAACAGAAACTCAGCATCGTCCCTGTTTTGGATATTAACAAAAATTATAAGGGTCTGATTTCAATAAACACTATGATGGAACATATAGCAACCATCACGTCTGTCAAAGAGCCCGGTAGTATCATAGTCCTGGAAATTAACAACCGAAATAATTCTTTATCTCATATTGCACAGATAGTTGAATCCGATAATGGGCAGATACTTAGTTCTTATTTAAAATCCTTTCCTGATTCAACGCGACTGGAGATGACCCTAAAGCTCAACCGAACGGATATATCGTCTATTTTAGCTTCCTTTTTAAGGTACGATTATAATGTTAAAGCCACCTTTAACAACACGAAATCTGATGATGGCACATCCGACAGGTATAATCAGCTCATGAATTACCTTGATATCTAAAAATCCAGCATGAAGATTGCAATTTACGGCAGGCAGTTCAATAATACCGTTCTACCGCACGTTCAACAGGTTTTCGACAGCCTCGCACAATATGACGTTGAACCCTTTGTGTACGATAAGTATAACCATTTTATATCCGGCAAAATTTTCTTTCCAAAAAAGTTCCAGATTTTTAGAAACTATCATGACTTAGTAGCTGCAAAAGTCGATGTAGTAATTAGCCTTGGCGGCGATGGAACATTACTCGATACAGTTACGCTGATTTGCAACTCCAACATCCCTGTAATAGGAATTAATTTTGGAAGGCTGGGATTTCTGGCAAGTATTAACAAAAATGATATTGCTTCCGCGATACACAGCCTGGTAACTAAGGAGTTTACCCTGGATAAACGTGAGCAATTACAGCTGGAATCTGAGCTGAACCTTTTCGGTAATGAGAATTTCGCTCTGAATGATATCACGATACATAAACGAGATACTTCTGCAATGATGATCGTTCATGCATATCTAAATGGAGATTTTCTTAATTCTTACTGGGCTGATGGTTTGATAGTTGCAACTCCTACCGGTTCAACAGCATATTCCTTAAGCTGCGGTGGTCCGATTATATTCCCGGGTTCTGGAAATATGGTTGTAACTCCAATATCTCCACACAATCTGAATGTGCGGCCTATTGTACTATCTGATAATAACATTCTTTCATTTGAAATAGAAGGCAGAAGCTCCAAATATTTAGTTACCTGTGATTCCCGCACCGAGGTTATTGATGCTTCAATTAAGATTAAAGTCAGAAAGGCTGATTTTGGGATTAATTTGATCCGGCTCAATAATGAAAACTACTTATCTACGTTAAGAAACAAATTGCTTTGGGGAATAGACACCCGAAATTACTAAGCTAAATTCTTTTAATGCGCCGACTGATCCTAATAATTTGTTTCTTCACACCCGCTTTTTTTGCACAATCCCAAACTTGGGAAGTCGGGGTTTCTGCCGGTGCTTCTGGTTATATGGGTGATATCAACCCGGTAAAACCCTATAAATTTACAGATCCGGCTTTTGGTGGACAAGTAAAGCGAAACTTTAATGGACACTGGTCGGCAAAAGTCGGTTTTCTGCAGGGAAGGATCCAGGGAGATGATGCAAAGTCATCTAATGCTTATCAGATCGACCGAAATCTGCATTTCCGTTCTGCAATATCTGAGTTATCCCTCCAGGTTGAGTTTAATCTTTTCAATTATCTGCCAGGGGGACTTCCGGGGTTTGGATCAAGAAGGTTTAGCCCTTTTATTTTTACCGGTGCAGGTGCGGTTGCCTTCAATCCTGTGGCAGATTATAACGGGAGTGAAACTGAACTTCACCCCCTTCAAACTGAAGCCGTTGATTATAAAAAAAATGCTATTTCTGTCCCTTATGGAGCAGGGGTAAAATATAATTTAAAGGGCAACTGGAACATTATAGGCGAGATTGGTTATCGTACGGCATTCACGGACTACCTTGATGACATTAGCGGAAGATATCCCGACTTCACAATTACTCCGCCGGCTAGTCCTATAAGTCCTGCGTTATCTAACCGATCTCTTAGTCCAAGTACCGCTGGAGACCAGAGGGGAGACTTTCGGCCGAGGGATACATACATGTTCACAGCCATCAGTCTGACTTATACGTTTGTTTCAATAAAATGCCCTACATTCTGAATTCGGATGTCAGAGGTCGGAAGTCTGAATTCCGATGTCAGAAGAGGTACGTTAGCTCTGACTTCTGACATCCGACTTCTGACCACAATTTACTAGTAAAAAGGTACAAAATTTAGTACCTTTGCACTCTAATTTTTAGAGTGAGGTATTTCATTTTGTTATTCGTTAGTATCATTCAATGAGTTTAATTGATCAAATCGATAAGGAACGCCTACCAAAACACGTGGCTATCATAATGGATGGAAACGGCCGATGGGCAAAAGAAAAAGGCAAACTGCGTGTATTTGGTCATCAGAATGGAGTAGTCTCAGTCAGAGATACTGTTGAAGGTGCGGTAGAATTGGGCATCAAGCATCTCACATTATATGCTTTTTCAACGGAAAATTGGAATAGGCCCAAGCTTGAAGTAATGGCTTTAATGGAATTACTCGTATCTACTATAAATAAAGAGACTAAAACCCTGATGAAGAATGGTGTACGTCTGAATGCTATAGGGAACCTTGAATCACTCCCCGAAAAATGCTATCGGCAGCTTGCTGAGACTATTGAAAAGACTTCACAGAATAAGGCTTGCACACTTACTTTAGCTTTAAGCTACAGTTCGAGATGGGAAATTACAGAAGCGGCTAAAAGCATGGCAATTAATGTCAGGGACGGAAAACTCAATGCCGAGGAAATAACAGAAGATACTTTTGCGTCTTATTTAAACACCTGCGATATGCCTGATCCTGAACTTATGATCCGCACAAGTGGTGAGCACAGAATCAGCAATTATCTCCTGTGGCAGCTGGCATATTCCGAATTGTATTTTACTACCAAGCTATGGCCTGATTTCAGAAGAGAGGACCTATTTGAAGCTGTAATTGATTTTCAGAAGCGCGAGAGACGCTTCGGAATGACCAGTGAACAGTTGAACTAATTTTAACTTTAACACTTTTTAACAAGTGATTAGCTTATTTTAGCACCGTTAAACACGACAAATGAACCGCATTTTAATTATAATATTTTTACTGATTTCAGGTACCTCGGCTATGGCCCAGTTTGGCAGAACGGGAGCGCCGCAAACACCGAGAAGTACAACTCCAAGCACCGAAATCAGCTATCTGAATCCGCAGGAATTTACAATCGGCGGTACAAATGTGGTTGGCACCCAGTTTTTAGATAAATCGGTCCTTGTTACAATCTCTAAACTAACTGCCGGCGATAAGATCATGGTGCCGGGCGACGCTACTTCAAACGCGGTGAAAAATCTTTGGGCACAGGGCTTATTTGACGATGTTAAATTGAATGTTGCTGAAGTTAGGGGAGACTCCATTTTTTTTGATATAATAGTGGTAGAACGTCCCCGTTTGACCAGGATTGATCTTCTTGGCCTGAAGAAAGGCGAAGTAACAGATGTTAAGGCTAAACTTAACGACAAGACAGGAAAAGTTGTTAATGAGAATCTGATAAAGACAACTACTGATATCATAAAAAAGCATTTCAATGAAAAGGGATATCTCTTTACGGATGTTTCCATCGCTCAGAGAAAAGATACTGCCGAGGCAAATAATCTGATCCTGGATATCACAGTCGACAAGAATAAGCGGGTAAAGATCGATGAAATAGTTTTCACGGGAAACAAAGATTTTAAGGAGAAAACCCTTCAGAAATATCTGAAGAAGACTAAGGAACGCGCATTTTATAAAGTTTTCGGTTCAGCTAAATTCCTTCAGACTAAATATGAAGAAGACAAACTTACGATGATCGCAAAAATGCATGAGAAGGGTTACAGAGACGCCGAGATCGTTGGTGATTCTACATATCGTTCAAGTGATAATGGTGTAACCGTTAAGATTGATCTGTACGAAGGACCTAAATATTATTTTGGAAACATCACTTTTGCCGGCAACGCCAAATACCCAAAAGAATTTCTTGAAACACTTCTTGCAATAAAAAAAGGTGAGGTTTTCAGCGAAGAAAAACTAACCAAAAAACTTTCCAGCAGTCCGAATGGTGACGATGTTTCATCACTTTACCTAAATGATGGATATCTTACATTTAACGTGGATCCTGTTCAAACGAAAATATACGGGGATACAATCGATCTTGAGATAAGAATGTACGAAGGGCCGCAGTACACAATTAACAAAGTTATGGTTAAAGGTAACGACCTAACTAACGATAAAGTCATCCTCAGGGAGATTCGTACTAAGCCGGGGCAGAAATTTTCAAAGGAACTTATTGTCCGCAGTACACGCGAAATTGCGCAGCTTGGAAATTTTGATGACACTAAAACAGACCCAAGACCTATAAATATCAATCCCAATGAAGGTACTGTAGATATTGAGTATAGTGTAGTAGAAAAGCCTTCTGATCAGATTGAACTATCCGGTGGTTTCGGCGGGGGACGTGTAGTAGGTACACTCGGACTAACCTTCAATAACTTCTCAGCACGGAATCTATTTAATATGAGCGCCTGGAAGCCTCTTCCCAAAGGTGATGGGCAAAAATTGAGCATCAGGGGGCAGACGAATGGTAAATTCTACCAATCATATAGTTTTTCCTTTTCAGAGCCATGGCTAGGTGGAAAAAAACCAATATATTTTGGTATCAGCGCATTTACATCCTTACAATCAAATGGATTGAGTAACAAGGATGTTGATCAGCAAAAGATCCGCCTTAACGGGATGACATTTACGCGTGGGCAGAGGTTAAAATGGCCGGATGATTATTTCCAGGCAAATACATCGATCAACCTGCAGCAATATAAGTTGAACAATTATAATCAGTTCATCTTTGCTACCGGAACTTCATATAACTTTAACCTGACACAGGAGATTAGCCGTAGCTCGATTGATGCGCCGATCTTCCCGACATCCGGTTCGAATCTTAAACTTACAATCCAGGCAACTCCGCCATATTCCTTGTTAAATAATACGAATTATACAATAGCGACCGATAAGGAAAAGTATAAGTTCACAGAATATCATAAATGGAAATTTGAATCTCAATGGTTCCAAAGGATTTATGGAAAGCTCGTGTTGAAAGCCCAGGCTCAGTTCGGACTTTTAGGAATTTATAATACAGCCGTTGGTCAATCTGCTTTCGAACGCTTCAAGCTGGGTGGTGATGGTATGCAGGGATTTGATTTTCTTCAGGGTTCTGAAATTATTGCCATGCGCGGTTATGCCAACAACGCTGTTATTCCTGCCGGATCTAATCCCACTATTGCTCAGGGTTCAGGAAGCCCTATCTTTAATAAATACGTATTAGAATTAAGACACCCTATTACTGCGAGTCAGTCTGCTACAATATTTGTACTGGCATTCGCTGAAGGTGGTAATACATGGAATTCATTCCGTGATTTCGCCCCATTTAATGTGAGACGTACGGCAGGATTTGGAGCAAGGGTCTTTTTACCTATTTTTGGTTTGCTGGGTATCGATTATGGATTTGCATTTGATAAAATTCCTGGCCTTAATGATAATGGAAGACAACCTTTCACGTTTAGTATTTCACAGGCGTTAAATGGTGGATTTAATTAATTAAAATGAAACGAGTAATTTTCAGTACTTTATTATTATGTATAATAACACTAACCGCTACTGCACAACGATTTGCGTATGTTGATAGTGATTATATTTTAAAGCATATACCAGAATACACCTCCTCCCAAAAGCAATTAGATGCCTTATCGGCACAATGGCAAAAAGATGTGGATGGGAAGTTTGCAGATATTGAAAGGTTATTTAAGGCATATCAAGCTGATCAGGTATTACTTACTGAAGATATGCGAAAGCGAAGAGAAGCTGAAATAATTGAAAGGGAGAATGCTGCGAAAGAGTTTCAAAGACTTAAATTTGGGTTTGAGGGTGAGCTTTTTCAAGTACGTACAAGACTAATAAAGCCGATCCAGGATCGGGTTGCGAAGGCAATACAGGCCGTTGCAGACGCCCAGCAACTTGATATGATCTTTGATAAAAATAGCGAGATCACACTATTATATGCAAGTCCGCGTTTAGACAAAAGCAACGACGTAGTTACCCGTCTTGGTTTTAAGCCAGGCACCTTTGTTACAAATTAAATGCTTTCATAAATTATAAACAAAAACAGAATAAAAATACAAACAATGAAGAAATTAGTTAGAATAGGATTAGTTGCGGCGGGAATGTTCATGGCTGCAAACGTTGCGAACGCTCAGCAGAAATTTGGTCACATTAATTCTGCAGATCTTTTGCAATCTATGCCTGAAATGAAAACTGCAGATGCTACCTTTCAGACCTTTGCTAAGCAAAAGCAAACGGCTTTGGAATTGATGGATGCAGAACGTACCAAAAAGATTACTTTGTATAACGACAAATCAAAGATGATAAGCGAGGCTAATAAAGAAACTCTGGGCAAAGAAATCGAAGGGCTGGTTAAAGAGATTCAGGACATGGAAAAGCGCATCACCGAAACTCAGGAAAAGTCTCAGGAGGAGTTGACAACAAAACGTACAGAAATCTACCAGCCAGTATTCAAAAAAGCTGAAGATGCCGTTAAGATTGTCGCTAAAGAAAAAGGCTATGCTTATGTATTCGATATATCTCAACCAGGTGTTGTGTATTTCGACGGTGGCGAAGACTTATTAGCAGCTGTTAAAACTAAATTAGGGATTACTACTGCAAGTAAGTAATAGCCTTTCCAATTAAATGAAGCGTAATCAGTTATGGTTACGCTTTTTTTATGGTGCGCCGGGCATGGCGATCTACTCTAGGGTTAAAGTCCCGAACACGCTTTGCAGTAGGAAGTGTTAGCTAAAGACAAGGGTGTCGCGGGTGACTGCGAATCTGAAGGAAGTCGGCGGCAAATATGGGGGCTTACGAACAGAAACTGTATATAAGGCGTATTTAGTCCGGGTGATGTTGCCATACAAACAAAAGCCCAATACTGCACGGGGACTATCACGTAGATACGGAAGCCACATCCATAGGAAGTAGATTGTCTTACCCCGGGAGATCTGATTGGGATCTGTCAAGTGTAAGCGCGATTACAGGCGAAGAAACGTTTAGCGGGAACGCTAAATGGCCTATCAGAAGTCAGCAGATTCCATAGTACTGTTTTTTTTACAGGAAGGGATGAATGTTAGGATGGCAAAGGAAACAGAAAGTTTATGGCAGAGCGATCACAGCAGAACCACGTTAGAGAACTGCTTATATGAGGGTAGGACGGAATCCGAGAGTAGAGTATAAGAGGAGCTGAGTCGAGCCGTACAACCAATGTGCACAATGCCTGGGAAGGAGTTTTTTTTTAGTATTATGCTTGAAGAAATATTAGACATCCGAAATGTACAAAGAGCCTTTAGGCAGGTCACTGCCAATAAGGGTGCTGGTGGTATTGATGGTATGCAGACCGATGAACTTCGTGACTACCTGAATTCTAACTGGCAGGCATTACGGTCTGATATTTTATCAGGCGATTATCGACCGCTCGCAGTTCGAAAGGTAGAGATACCTAAGAGTAGTGGCGGTAAGAGAATGCTTGGCATTCCGACGGTCATTGACCGTCTAATCCAACAGTCCATTTCCCAATGGCTGAGCCCGAAATACGAGGGTGACTTTTCTTTCCATAGTTATGGTTTCCGTCCAAAGCGCAACGCCCATCAGGCAGTGCTCAAGGCTCAGGAATACCTTAACGCAGGCTACGCATGGATTGTGGAGCTTGATCTGGATAAATTCTTTGACCGGGTAAATCATGACAAACTCATGCATCTACTATCAGGAAAGATAAAAGATAAGCGAACATTGAAGCTTATCCGATTTTATCTGGGTAGTGGCCTGATGGATAACGGACTGGTTAGCCCCAGAAGAGAGGGTACTCCACAGGGTAGTCCACTAAGCCCGTTATTATCCAACATTATCCTACACGAACTTGATGTTAAGCTCGAAGAACGGGGACATCTGTTTGTGCGATATGCGGATGATTGTAGCATTTATGTTAAGAGCACAAAGTCCGCCCATCGGGTGATGGCAAGTATTTCAGCTTATCTGGAAGATTGCCTGAAACTGAAGGTTAATAGGGAGAAAAGTAAGGTCAGCAGGCCAGGCCAGAGTAGTCTGCTTGGTTTTTCATTCTATGGCAGCAGCAAGGGATGGAAGATGCGCATTGCCCCCAAATCCCTAAGCGCTATCAAGGAGAAAATCAGGGGACATACGAAACGCAGCAAACCGGGTCCACTACTAGAAAGAACATTGAGGCTTAAGGAAATTATTCATGGTTGGGTGAACTACTTCTCTATTGCAGAAGCAAAGGGTCATATGGTGAAACTCGATGAAATGATGAGGACCAGATTGCGGATTGTTCTATGGAAACAGTGGAAGAATATTACCGGAAGGGCACGTAAGCTGATGAAAATGGGGGTGGTAAAATCAAGGGCTTATCAGTTGGCTAATACCCGAAAGGGGTATTGTAGGACTGCAAATAGCCCTACATTGCTAACAACGCTTGACAAAAAGTACTTCTTGAAACTTGGATTAGAAGGGTTTGCCAACTATTACTACCGGAAAACAACACACCAAACGAAGTTATTCTAGCAAACCGCCGTATACCGAACGGTACGTACGGTGGTGTGAGAGGACAGATAGGGAAATAATCCCTATCTTCCTACTCGATCGGTTCTGTAGAATCAAGTATCATGTCTCAAGACTGAATCATTTTAGTAATATATTTGTAGTTAAAGTAATATGAAAATAATGAAGCGTTTCAGTTCACTTTCAACTTCTTTTTCCATTTTTACTAAATGAGTTCTTCACTGCCTATTGGAATTTTCGACTCAGGCATTGGCGGACTTACAGTGGCAAATGCCATCCGTAAGATCCTTCCAAACGAGCAGCTTATCTATTTTGGCGATACTGTGCATATGCCTTACGGAGATAAATCGCCCGAAGCTGTAAAGTTTTATAGTCTCAAGATCGCTAAGTTTCTTCTGGATAAAAAATGCAAGGTGATAGTTATTGCATGCAATACGGCATCTGCGCATGCCTACCATGAACTGGTCCATTTTCTTGGAGATCAGGTACCTATTATTAATGTCATTGATCCTGTGGTTAATTTGATGGTGCGAAAAGGAAATGACAAAAAAATTGGTGTGATTGGTACCAAATCTACAATCCGTTCTGATATCTACGCAAGGAAATTCAAAGCTGCTAATCCCAAAATTGAAGTTTCATCCCTTGCTACACCGTTGCTGGCTCCCATGATAGAGGAAGGTTTTTTTAACAATAACATAAGCAAAACGGTGATAAATTCATACTTGTCCTCTTCCAAATTAAAGAAAATCAATAGCCTGATCCTTGCATGCACTCACTATCCGCTAATTAAAGATGAAATTTCAAAATTTTACAATGGAAGTGTAAACATTCTAAATACAGCTGAGATTGTTGCCCAACATGTGGAGGATCGTCTGAGAGATCTCAAATTATTAAATGAGGGGCCTGGAAAGAGACATCAATTTTTTGTTTCTGATTATACTCCATCATTCGAAAAAAGTACCAAGTTGTTTTTTGGAGAGAAGATTAATCTAACGCGTGAGGCGATTTGGGACTGAAAGAAGAATCAAGAATCAAGTCTCAAGACAAACTCACTATTAGGCGATGGTTATGTTCGAAAGTAAATGTTCAGGCCTTTCGGATAATCTAAGACCGTTTTTGTAAATACCCCTTGTATTGTTGAGACAGCCCGATCTTGATACTTGATACCGGATTGATACTTCTTTCTTCCTTCAAAATATGTAAGTTTGCTCACATAAGCCCGAAGAATTGAATTTCTATTTGACATATGTCCTCGTAGCTACCGCTTTATTTGCATTCACGGCCTTATTCACCCTATTCGCTTTATATTCTGAACGTAAGATATCTGCTTTCATGCAGGATCGCCTTGGACCGATGGAAGTGGGGAAGTATGGCTCCCTGCAGGCCTTTGCAGATATCCTCAAAATGCTTCAGAAAGAATTTATCATTCCTTCAGCTGCCGATAAAATCCTTTTCACACTCGCACCGATAGTCATATTTGTTTCTGTGTATCTTGGATTCGCAGCTCTGCCCTGGGCTCCTGGCTTAAGCCCTAGTTCAATAAACCTGGGCTTGTTTTATATTTTTGCTATCCTTTCAATGGAAACTATTGGTATTTTGATGGCTGGATGGGGTTCAAATAATAAATACGCACTTCTGGGTTCCATGAGATCGGTGGCTCAAATGGTTTCGTATGAAATTCCTGCAGGTATTGCCTTAATCTCCGCAGTTATGATCTCCCAGACATTTAATATGCAGGAGGTCTGTATTAAGCAGGGAATACTGTCTAACGAAACAATTCTTTTTCTGGGAAAATGGAATGTAAGTTCCATTGGAGGTTTCTTCGCATGGAATATCTTTCAGGCTCCCCATTTGATAATAGCCTATTTCATTTACTTTATAGCTTCACTCGCCGAGTGCAACCGTGCACCTTTTGATATTCCGGAAGCAGAATCGGAACTCGTTGCCGGATTTCATGTTGAATATTCGGGATTACGATTCGCATTCGTATTCCTGGCGGAGTATTCAATGATGTTCCTGGTTGGAATGATAGGGGTTATTTTATTCCTCGGTGGCTGGAATAGTCTTTTGCCCAATATAGGTGTGGCCAGGATGGCCGATTGGACTACAAGTGTTGGTTGGGGAATATTTTGGGTACTTATTAAAACACTTCTCGTCGTCGCGGTTCAGATTTGGATCAGGTGGACTTTGCCCCGCCTGAGAGTAGATCAATTGATGAGTTTTTGCTGGAAGGTCTTAACCCCTCTGGCATTTTTATGTATGCTGATTTCTGGTATTTGGCGCCTCACAATGATGTAAAATAGATGATGAAAAGTAAGCTTTTTAATGTCTTCAAAACAGTTGGGAAGGGTATGAGTCTTACGCTTACTCATTTTTTTGCTGCATCAGAAAGCCGGAAAGTAAAGTCTATAACCGATATTAATTACTTCTCTCAAAACAGCGGGACTACGACCATACAATACCCTCATCAAAAGCTTCCTTTACCGGAAGTGGCCCGTTACCAGTTAGACGTAGAGATGGACGATTGTATCGTTTGTGATCTGTGTGCAAAGATATGCCCGGTAGATTGTATTGAAATAGAAAGCATTAAAGCCACAGAAGCCATTGGTAAAACATCCGATGGAACTACCAAACGCTTATATGCAGCAAAATTCGATATCGATATGGCAAAATGCATGTATTGCGGCTTGTGTACAGTAGTTTGCCCTACTGAATGTATCATTATGACCGATACATACGATCGCAGCACATTAACTTTGAACGAAATGGTTTACAAGTTTTCTGACATGTCTGCCAGTGAAGCGGAAGAAAAGAGGATTGCGCTGGAGAAACAAAATGCGGAACGTCTCGCATCGAAGCAAGCCGCATCACAACCTGATAAAACGAAAAAATGAGTGTTGAGCAACTGGTGTTTTACTTCTTTGCTGCCTTAACGTTAATTTCTGCGTTCCTGGTAGTTAATATGCAGAACCTGGTTAGGAGTATTTTTCTTTTTTTTGTAACTATCTTTTCGCTTGCAGCAATGTTCGTTTTCGCTCTGGCAGATTTTATCGCGGTCACGCAGGTTGTAATCTATGTCGGTGGTGTTCTCGTGCTCATGCTCTTTGCCTTTATGTTATCAAACAGAGAATTACTTAGTGGAATGCAAATTGTTAAACCTGGTTTGAAGATCGGGCATCTGGCAGGCCTGTTAATCTGTGGCGGTCTATTTTGCCTGCTGTATACGGCAGTCTCATCCGCCGATATAATTAACTTACCATGGATAAAGGAAAGTCAGGCTATCGGGCAAAACGATAACACTATCCATCAGATCGGTATTCATACTATGACGAGATATCTACTTCCGTTTGAGGTAGTTTCAGTGTTTTTAATGATGGCTTTGATAGGAGCTGCACATTTAGCCAGAAGGGAGAAAAGATCATGATTCCCTTATCGCACTTTATGCTGATCAGTGCTGCACTTTTTTGTATCGGCTTATATGCTGTTCTAACGAAAAGGAACGCAATCCAGGTTTTAATAGGTATAGAGTTTATGATAAACGCAGCTGTTCTGAATTTTGTGGCCCTTGGAAGATTAGACAAATTCGCTGGCGGCGGACAAATGTTTGCATTGTTTGCAATTGTGTTAGCCGCTGCGGGAGTTGCTGTTGCTCTTGCTATAATTTTGAATGTTTATAAACATTTCAGGACTATCAATCCTGCTAAAATCGACACGCTGAAAGATTAAATGGACTTATTGAAATTTTCAGGAAACTTCTTATGCTTACTATCGCTAGCCGCAGTAGCTTTTCCGCTATTGTCTTTTATCCTCGTCGTTTTCGGTAAAAAAACCTCAGGTTCCGCCATTCCAATTTTTAACATAAGCGTGAGCTTTTTGTCTGCCATAGTAGTATTTTCTTTGGTGTGGAATGGTGATACTATCCACCAGCAGGTTGAATGGTTCACAATAGGAACGAAGGTTATTACGGCCGGGATATTCTTGAATAACCTTTCTGTACTCATGATGCTCCTGGTATCCGGGATATCAGTACTTGTTCATATTTATTCAACCTGTTATATGAAAGGCGATGTGAATATTCACAAATACTGGGCTTATCTGGGCCTTTTTTGCTTCTCGATGATGGGGCTTGTAATCAGCGACAGTTTATTGCTTATCTACATGTTCTGGGAACTAGTAGGGTTTTCGTCATACCTCTTGATTGGCTTTTGGTTTACAAAAGAAGCTGCATCCCAGGCCGCAAAAAAGGCTTTTATTATGAACCGTATAGGTGACTTAGGCTTTCTGGCAGGAATAATGATCATTTATACCCAATTCGGCACATTTGATATTGAGGAGCTTTTTGCAGGCGGAGGCTTGGTTGAATCTGCTTCAATTGTCGATTCTAACTGGATTAGTACATACAACCAAATGCCCATCATTTGGCTTAGTATTGCCGGATTGGCTTTTTTTATAGGTGCAATGGCAAAATCAGCTCAGTTCCCCTTGCATACCTGGTTGCCAGACGCTATGGAGGGGCCCACCTCTGTCTCTTCACTTATACATGCTGCAACAATGGTTGCCGCTGGGGTTTTCCTGATAGGCCGCGTCTATCCAGTATTTGATACCATCTCATTAAATATTATCACTATAACTGGTGTATTAACAGCATTTATGGGAGCTTCTATTGCCCTGACACAAAATGACATTAAACGTATCCTTGCTTATTCCACAATTTCGCAGCTGGGTTTTATGGTCGCTGCTATGGGGATCGGTGCTTATGGAGAGAGTATTTTTCATCTCACTACGCACGCATTTTTTAAATGTTTATTGTTCCTCGCGGCCGGCGCCGTGATTTATCAGCTCCATCAATACAAAGAACAGCATAAACTCGAGTTTAATCATCAGGATATTCGCTTAATGGGAGGGCTTAGAAAACAAATGCCAATATCATTCATCACTATGAGCATCTCTGCGGCGGCACTTGCAGGGCTACCTTTAACTTCCGGATTCCTTTCTAAAGACGCTTTGTTAATTACTTCTTATGAATGGGCCGAGGGTTATCATGGATTAAGAAAGTTGGTACCATATCTGCTAACATTAATCAGTTGGTTAACGGTGTTCTATATAGCCAGGCTAATCATTAAGATTTTCCTCGGGAAGCCCCGCTTTGATGACTTGCGTGAAGCCCCCCCAATAATGAGTGGCGTCCTGGCAGTTCTGGCAATTTGCAGCTTGTTCTTAATGTTTTCATTTAATCCCTTCTCATTTGAGAGTTCATGGGTTCTGCACGGATTCGGCAGTGCCGGCGTAAAAAGAGCTGATAATTTACATGTGATCGTGCCCGCAATTGTGGCTATTGTAAGTATCGTTATTGTATTTGTGGCATATAAAATATACGGTGGTAGAGAAGTGAAAATTTTTTCTGAGAAGAGGTTTCTGTATCGCTTTTCTAACCAGGCTTGGTACCTTGATCGTGCCTATAATTTCCTATTTATTAGGCCTGCTGAAGCTATAGCGCGTTTTAGCAGTATGTTTGATGTTCTGATCGTAGATGGTTCTGTGAACTTACTGGCGAAAACTATAAGTGTTTTTTCCGAGATATCGGATTGGTTTGACCGGAATATCGTGGATGGCATTGTTAATGGTATTGCAGTTTTGGCGGGAAAAACAGGGAAATTTAGCCGACAATTTCAAAGCGGAAAGCTACAGCATTACTTCATCACTATGTTAAGCCTGGTAATAACTTTCTTCATAATTACATACTTCATATGAGTTCAATGATAAATTTGCCTGCGAAAACAATAGTTTAGGAGAATTAATGAATAATATACTCTCCATACTGATCTTTTTGCCGCTAATAGCTGCGTTGGCAATTATTATACTTCCATCTGGTTTTAGAGAGCGATTTAAATACATTGCTTTAGCCACCACTATCGCTCAGTTTCTCATCACCCTTTCTATCTATCTTAATTTTCATAGTACGGCTGCATTTGCTGGTGTAAATAAAGAAAGCCAGTTTCAATTGCTTGAAAAGATTTCCTGGATACGGCTGGATCTGGGCTCGATTGGAAAACTCGAAATTGATTATCACCTTGGAATTGATGGTATGTCAATGCCTTTTTTGATGTTGTCTGCTTTGGTTATGTTCGTAGCTACACTCGCTTCCTGGGAGATTAAAACTAATTTAAAGGCATTTTTTGCTCTCTTGTTATTGTTAAATACAGCTGTCATGGGTGTTTTCTGTTCGCTTGACTTTTTTCTCTTCTATATTTTCTATGAGTTGATGCTGTTGCCGCTTTATTTCCTTATTGGAATGTGGGGAGGAGCAAGAAGAGAATACGCCGCCATTAAATTCTTCCTTTATACGCTTTTCGGCTCTGTGTTTATGCTGCTGATTATCATAGGGCTGTATTTCTCGGTATTGAATCCTGCAACCGGAAACCATACATTTAATATGATCCTGATGATGGATCCTGGTAACTACCTGGGTAATTCGATATTCTCAACGACGGCAAACCAGAGCCTATTGGGAATTTCAGCCAGATTGCTTGCATTTATCGTGCTCTTCATAGCTTTTGCAATAAAAGTCCCTATCGTGCCCTTTCATACCTGGCTGCCTGATGCCCATGTTGAAGCTCCAACTCCAGTTTCCATAATCCTTGCCGGCTTACTATTGAAAGTTGGAGGGTATGGAATCCTTCGTGTTTGCTATAGCATCTTCCCTGATGCTGCGATGCAGTCAGCATGGTGGCTTGGCTTAATTGGAGTTGTTTCAATCATCTATGGAGCATTAAACGCTCTTGCTCAAACAGATTTGAAGAGGCTCATTGCTTATTCATCAATTTCTCATATGGGCTTCGTGATACTGGGGATAGCTTCTGGTACAACTGAAGGTGTAAGCGGGGCACTGCTTCAAATGATTAGCCATGGCGGCTTATCGGCCATGCTTTTCTTCCTTGTGGGCATGCTATATAACCGTGTACACGATAGGGAAATCGCCCATTTCCGTGGCCTTGCATTAGTTATGCCGCAATTTACGGCATTTGTGATGATCGCTTTTTTCGCATCGCTCGGACTACCCGGCTTCTCTGCATTTATGGCCGAAGCATTTAGCCTGATCGGTGCATTTACATCCCAAGAGGTTAATGGACTTTTGCCCCGTTGGATGGCTATCGGAGGTTCTGTGGGTATTCTTCTTAGTGCAGCATACTTTCTTTGGACACTGCAACGCATGTTTTTCGGAATGACCAGATTAAAAGGAGGAAACGAATGGCTTTCCAGGTTGAATGACGTTTCTATTCGCGAGAAGCTAGCACTGGTCCCGCTTGCTGTTCTTGCTCTCGCACTCGGGATTTTCCCATCACTCATTTTCAGTAAAATGAATGCCTCAGTTCTGGCTTTCATAGAAATGATCTCGGGATAATGAATGATTTTATTCCCTATATATCGCTTTCATTAAATGATACCCTCAGGAGCTTATCATTTTTTTATCCTGAAGTAATACTAGTAATAGGCTTTATTGCTGTAATTCTCGCGGAACTTTTTTTTTCAAAAAGAATATTGCAATTGCCATTTTTATTTGCGATCCTGACATTAGCAGTTACAGCAGTCTTGAATTTCAGAATGCTAGGGCAGAAGTCGGTTCAATTGTTTGGAGGAATGGTAGTACTTGATCATTTGTCGGTCTTACTGAAACTCATTTTTTCTTTTATCGGGATATTGTTTGTCTTATTTGTCAGATATCACAAGCCTTTGCAGGATAATAGTAAAGGAACCGGGGACCTGTTCAGCATTTTACTTGCTGTTCAGTTAGGCCTAAACCTGATGGTGATGTCCCAGAATTTATTGATGATATACCTTTCTCTGGAGATGGTTTCTGTAGGTTCGTATTTGATGGTTGGTTATTTATCTCAGAGTCAGAAACAAACCGAAGCAGCCATGAAGTACGCATTGTTTGGCGCCGTTTGTTCAGCTTTTATGCTTTACGGCATGTCATTGCTTTATGCATTTACTGGAAGTCTGGAAATTTATTCCCCTCAATTCGTGAGCTTTTTAAATACTGTTCCTTTTCATTCCTGGGGTATCGGTCTGATTATGCTTTTAATGGGTATAGCTTTTAAACTTTCTTTAGTTCCTTTTCATTTCTGGGCGCCGGATGTCTATGAAGGTGCACCAACTCCGGTGACTGCTTTCTTATCGACAGCTCCCAAAATCGCTGGAATCGGTCTTTTAATAAGGGTTTTAACACCATTTGAGCCACTAAGTTTATCTGGAATTGATAATTCATCTCTCAGCTTGACTAGCGTTATGGCGGTGATGGCAATACTCAGTATGATCGTTGGAAATTTTGGTGCTATCGGTCAGAACAATGTGAAGCGTATGCTCGCATATTCCTCAATCGGACACACCGGATTTATGCTTATGGCGTTGTTCATTTTTTCTGAAAGTGGCTTTAAAGCTCTAATTTTTTACATGGTCATTTACTCAATAATGAATATGGCTGCCTTCATAATAGTTGACGAAGTTGAAGAGAAAACCGGGAAAGAAAACATCAATGATTATAAGGGCATTGGCAATGATTTAAGAGTGTTGATGATTGCGATGGTTATCGTTCTCGTGTCTCTTACCGGATTGCCGCCTACCGCAGGCTTTACTGCCAAGTTCCTGGTTTTTTCATCTGCTATTGAAGCTTATAATTTATCCGGATCAACATTATTAATGACAATGATTATAACCGGAGCGATAAGTACTGTGGTTTCGCTATTTTACTATTTCAGAATCCCTTTGAACGCTTTTTTACGAACCAGTGAACCCAACGTCCCTGCAATTAGCAATTCCGCGAAAACTTATATAAGTCTGTTCCTTGTTTTCCTATTGCTATATTTAATGATTTTTCCATCTGCGATCCAGCAATACCTATAGAGACAAATTTCTTTTAATAGCCACATTGTCAATTTGTTAGTAAAGGTATATTTTATCGTGTTTTCAGTTCAATTTCATTGGCTTCTTAGGGATTAAATATCTACTTTTGCATGCTCACAACTACGTATGAGCGAGCAGATCAAACATGAGTGCGGTATCGCACTTATACGCCTTTTAAAACCCTTATCTTATTATCAAAAAAAGTACGGCACAGCACTTTACGGGCTGAATAAGTTGTATCTTTTAATGGAAAAGCAGCATAACAGGGGACAGGATGGAGCCGGTATTGCAACCATTAAACTGGATGTCCAGCCTGGAAAAAGGTATATAAGCCGGCACCGGTCTATGGGAGCAAATGCAGTGGCTGAGATTTTCGAATATGTGCAGAACAAATTTGCTGACGTTCAAAAAAACGCACCCGAACTTTTGCACGATACAGATTGGCTAAAGGAAAATATAAGTTTTACTGGCGAAGTATTGATGGGCCACTTACGTTATGGGACCCATGGAAAAAATAGTATTGAAAGCTGTCACCCTTTTCTTCGTCAGAATAACTGGATGACTCGTAACCTTGTTATAAGTGGTAATTTCAATATGACTAATGTGGATGAGTTGCTAGATCAGCTTTTTGAGCTGGGCCAGCATCCGAAGGAGAGAACAGATACAGTAACCGTTCTGGAAAAGATCGGACACTTTTTAGATACAGAAAATCAGGAACTTTTTGATAAGTATAAAGCCGATGGTTTCTCAAATGAAGAGATCAGTCACCAGATTGCTGAACACATTGATGTTGCTTCGATATTAAGACGTTCAGCCAAAACATGGGATGGTGGCTATACTATTAGCGGAATTTTCGGTCATGGGGATGCATTCGTTATGCGCGATCCAGCCGGTATCAGGCCCGCATTTTATTATCATGACGAAGAGGTAGTTATCGTTACTTCCGAGCGCCCCGCAATACAGACAGCTTTTAATGTGCCGTTGGAATTAGTCAAAGAGATCAAGCCCGGCCATGCATTGATAGTTAAGAAGAATGGACGTGTGACAGAAGAGCAGTTTCGTGAACCGGAAGTACAAAAGTCATGTTCCTTTGAGCGAATCTATTTTTCCCGGGGTAGCGATGCCTCGATTTATCGCGAACGTAAGCAGCTGGGCCGCCTTCTCTGTCCGCAGATCTTAGAGTCTATCAATTATGACCTTAAAAATACAGTTTTTTCATACATTCCCAACACTGCCGAAGTGGCCTTTTATGGAATGGTTGAGGGTATACACAAATATGTAAAGCAATTACAACGCGACATACTCCTAAAACGGCCAGATCGGATTTCTGATGAGGAACTTGAAGAAGTACTAAATATCGCACCCCGGATAGAAAAGATTGCTATTAAGGATGTTAAACTCAGGACATTCATAACTCAGGATGCTGACCGGGGCGATATGGTTGCCCACGTTTACGATACTACTTACGGTTTAATTAAAAGAGGTACAGATAACCTGGTAGTGCTTGATGACTCGATTGTTCGGGGAACAACTCTTAAACAGAGTATCCTTAAAATCCTTGACCGTCTTGGTCCGAAGAAAGTGATAGTCGTTTCTTCTGCACCTCAAATCCGTTATCCGGATTGTTATGGGATTGACATGTCAAGGATGGGCGAATTTGTAGCTTTTGAAGCCGCAATTTCTCTCTTGCGGGATACGGGTAAAGAATGCGTGATTGATGAAGTTTATCAGAATTGCCTCGAATCGCAAAAGCTTGGTAATAAGCAAGTGAAAAATTATGTTCAGCAGATTTATAATCAGTTCACTGATCAGGAGATCTCAGACAGGATAGCAAAAATAATTACTCCTAAAGAAATTCAGACAGAAGTCCACGTCATCTATCAAACACTCGATAACCTTCATAAAGCAATTCCAAATCATTTAGGCGACTGGTATTTTTCTGGTAATTATCCCACACCAGGGGGCAACAAAGTAGTGAATAAGGCATTTATGAATTGGATGGAAGGGAAGAATCAGAGAGCTTATTAGATCAGTTGACGGTTGATAGTTAACAAAGTTGAATGTTATTAACGCGATCCTTTATTCAAATCTGTCACATGTAGGTTGCTCCTGCATATAGAATATCGTGGATTGCGTCTCTAAAACCAATACGGGTGGCAAATATGAATCTAAGGCGTTTCAAAAATCAGTAAGTCTGAACGGGGGTGGGTACCAAAGAATGCTGTTCCGAATTTTCCATTTTCAATTAAACAAGCGAGTGCCCGGTCAATAAATTATAAAGCAATCTCGCAGCAAAAATTAAAATAAGCACACCTGCGATCCGGTTCAGATTAGAAATAGTCTTTTCTTTGATACGATATCGTAATTTGTTGGCGTAGTAAGCTTTTACAACATCCACGCTGAATTGAGTCACCAGAATGGAGCCGAAAAAAGGAACAACTGCCGAGGCTTCAATCTCTCCTGAAACAGATATCACGCCGCTGGTTACGCTCAGCCAGTATAATAATATTGCAGGGTTGAATATACACATGATAAATCCTTTAAGAAAATATCCTGTGTTACGGCGTTTGGACGTAGATGTTTCGTAATTGACTTTTACTGTTTTGAATAGGTAGTAAATCCCTATGGCAAATAAGATTGAGCTCCCAGTAACACCGATCTGAACCCGGTATTTACTTTCCAGGGCAAGAAAGGAGGTCCCGTAAAGGGTGAGGGCTACATAGAAAATATCACTAACAACTACCCCGGCGGCTAGTGAAACACCTGCGTAGAAGCCTTTTTCAATACTAGTTTTAATCAGAGCAAAAAATACAGGGCCGGTTAAAAACGAAAGCACAAATCCCAATCCAATTCCTGATATAATTGATTCGATCATTACGAATTATTAATCCAATTTTGCGAATATGCAAATAGTCTGTGTAATAACAATGGAAAAAAAGTTAGGTTTCAACCTTCCAGAATGAACGCATCCTTTTAAAAACTATTGCACCTCTTCAATATGCAGCCGTAACTGTTGGCTTACATCCGAACACCTCTAAAAAAAACATCCAGATATGAGAAAATTAATTTATGTTAGGGTTCTTTTTTAATAAACTAACTTTTAAATGATGGAGAAGAATTCACAAATTAACTATGGATCCGCATTATACACTATTATAACGGTGTTTTTTTTCTGGGGTTTCCTCGCTGCAAGTAACGGCATTTTCATTCCCTTTTGTAAAACACATTTTAACCTGACCCAATTTGAATCACAACTAATTGAGTATACTTTTTATGGTGGTTATTTTATTGGATCGTTAATTTTATTCTACGCTTCAAAGATTAGTAAAGTAGATATTATCAATAAGTGGGGTTATAAAAACAGTATCGTAATTGGCTTAGTAATTTCGGCTGCAGGTGCCTTACTAATGGTTCCCGCACTGCATTCCGGTTCTTTTCCCTTTATTCTGACGGCTTTCTTTTTCGTTGCAATTGGATTCTCCCTTCAGCAAACAGCAGCAAATCCCTTTGTAGTGGCTTTGGGAACTCCTGTGACAGGTGCCAATCGTTTGAATTTGGCAGGGGGAGTAAATAATTTCGGAAGTATATTGGGACCGATCGCTGTAAGTATCATTCTTTTTGG
>NZ_JBKJUM010000134.1:0-11682 GCF_046590655.1 Daejeonella sp. | reverse complement strand
CGTAATATGGTCATGGGGAGAGTTGCCAACATAACGCAGCCCCTTCAAAGCCGTACAAATTGCCAGTATCGAAACAAATGTTGGCTGGGATGTCCTTTTGGAGCCTATTTCAGCACTCAGTCATCAACTTTACCAGCAGCGGTTGCGACTGGTAATTTAACGCTTCGACCATTTTCTATAGTAACAAAGATCCTTTATGACAAGGATACGAGGAAAGCTAAGGGTGTAGAAGTTCTGGACGCCGAAACAAACCAGACCTATGAATATTTTGCGAAGGTTATTTTCCTGAATGCATCAGCTCTAAATTCAACCTGGATACTAATGAATTCTGCAACAGACGTATGGGACGGAGGATTAGGTAGCAGCAGCGGAGAGTTGGGACACAACTTGATGGATCATCATTTCCGTCTGGGAGCCTCAGGCCAGGCCGAGGGATATGATGACAAATATTATTATGGTCGCAGGCCGACTGGAATTTATGTACCACGATTCCGAAATCTGGGCAATGAAAAGCGCGACTATATCCGGGGATTTGGTTATCAGGGTGGGGCAAGCAGAGAGGGATGGGGACGAAATGTTGCCGAAATGAGTGTTGGGGGTGACTTTAAAGATGCTTTGTGTGAGCCGGGAAGCTGGACGATGGGGATTACTGCTTTTGGAGAAACGCTTCCTTACCACGAAAACAAAGTAAGCCTGGATAAAACTAAAAAAGACAAATGGGGGCTTAATGTGCTTGCTATCGACGCTGAGATTAAAGATAACGAAATCAAAATGCGTAAGGATATGATGCAGGATGCAAAGGATATGCTTGAGGCAGCTGGCCTGAAGAATGTCAATACCTATGATAACGGATATACCCTTGGGATGGGGATTCACGAAATGGGTACAGCGCGTATGGGGCATGACCCTAAAACTTCAGTCCTAAATAAATTTAACCAGGTTTGGGATGCGACAAATGTCTTCGTTACCGATGGAGCCGCAATGACATCGGCAGCATGTCAGAATCCGTCACTAACTTATATGGCTTTAACAGCAAGAGCCGTTGATTATGCTGTAACCGAATTGAAAAAAGGTAATATTTAAAGTCATGGATAGAAGAGAAGCGATAACGCAAGTTAGCTGGATACTAGGGGGGACTATTGTGGGTTCAGGTGTCTTTCTGGAAACAGGTTGTAAAACCAATACACAACAGGCTGCAGATTTCTTTAATGTGGAGACCATTGCTTTGCTAAATGAAATGGGAGAAACTATTTTGCCAGCAACCAGTACACCTGGCGCCAAAGAGGCTAAAGTGGGTGAATTTATGGCTGTGATGGTGAAAGACTGTTATACAACTAAAGATCAGGGAATATTTCGCCAGGGAATCAAAAGGCTCGAAAAAAAATGCAAAGATGAAACTGATAAATCATTCATGGAATGCACCGCGGAGGAACGGACTAAATTCTTTGTAAAAATGGATGCATTGCAAAAGGCATATATGGCTGAAAAAACCACTGAGCAGCCTTCCCATTATTTTAGAATGGTTAAAGAATTAACACTGTTAGGATTTTTCACTTCTGAGGTCGGATCAACAAAGGCATTACGTTATATAGAATCACCAGGCAGATATGACGGAAACTTACCCTATAAAAAAGGGGACCGGATGTGGGCTAATTCATAAAATTCAATAGACTATAATAATGAAGAAAGAAGAAAACAACAGTTCAAGAAGAGATTTTGTAAAGACTGCGGCGGTTGCAGCAGCAGGTTTTATGATCGTGCCGAGGCATGTCCTTGGCGGGCCGGGATTTATTGCTCCAAGCGACAAACTACTGATCGCCGGAGTAGGCGTGGGAGGAAAAGGTCAGAGTGACCTTACTGGATTCGCAAGGAACCCCAAAGCAGAAATTGCATTTCTTTGTGATGTCGACGAAAGACGCGCTGCAAATTCTGTAAAGAATTTTCCAAAAGCTAAATACTATAAAGACTGGCGTGAGATGTTTGATAAGGAACACCGTCATTTCGACGCAGTTTCTGTTTCTACTCCGGATCATAATCATGCTATAATTACACTGGCTGCGATAAAGAGAAAGAAACATGTCTACGTTCAGAAGCCTTTAACACACGACATTTACGAAGCAAGGGTGCTCACAGAGGCTGCTGTAAAATATAAAGTGGTAACCCAAATGGGAAACCAGGGTTCATCTTCGGATGGCTCAAGAAAACTTACGGAATGGTACAATGCCGGAACAATCGGAGATGTTCATACAGTTTATTGCTGGACTGACCGCCCTGTTTGGCCTCAGGGTATTCCCTGGCCAGCTTCAAAGTCTGAGGTTCCAAAAGAGCTTGACTGGAACTTATGGCTGGGAACAGCGCCTTATACAGAATATGTCGATAAACTTATTCCATTTAATTGGAGAGGATGGTGGGATTATGGAACAGGCGGCATAGGCGATATGGGGTGCCATCTTGTCGATGCACCATTTAGGACCCTGGGATTGAAATACCCAACAGAAGTTGAATGTAGCGTTGGAAGCGTTTACGTTGATGAGTTTAAACGCGGCTATTTCCCGGAAAGCTGTCCTCCTTCGTCACATGTAACCATGACATTTATTTCTGAAAAACAGAATAATTCTCCCGTGAGATTGCACTGGATGGATGGCGGAATCCAACCTGAGCGACCGTTAGAACTCGGAGCCGATGAGAAATTCGGCGATGGCGGTAATGGTGTTCTTTTTGTAGGCACGAAAGGCAAAATGCTTTGTGATACCTATGGAAGAAACCCAAGGTTATTGCCTCTTTCTAGAATGGACGATATAGATGTTCCTGAAACACTTGCAAGGGTTCCGGAGCAGGAAGCCGGGCACTACACACAATGGGTAGACGCTTCCATTGCCGGATACGGAAAAATGGAACTAAGTTCCGATTTCTCAGTCGCGGGTCCTTTAACTGAAACACTGCTTATCGGGAACCTTGCTCTTCGGGCATTCGATCTCCGTTTGCCTGTGCCTAATTCAGCTAATTTCCGATATCCTGGCAGATACAAAAAACTTCTCTGGGATGCTAAGAATATGAAAGTCACTAATTTCGATGAAGCAAACCAGTTTGTAAAACGGCAGTATAGAGAGGGGTGGGAGCTTAAGGTTTAAGTTGAGAGTAATAGCTTGAGCGTAATAAGTTGTAAGTAATAGGTTATAAGTTCTAAGTAGTGAGGATTGTTAGGGTATGTCTTATTGTTTTTTAAGGCTAGCTCAAAACTTACAACATATAACTTATTGCTTATAACTCCCTATTGAACGAGCAAATTACACCCCCGAATATCACTATTATCAAACCTGCCTAAAACTTCGAAAGTTCCATCATTGAAAGCTTTTCCTAAGTCCTGGGTAGCAATGAAAGAACAGGAATTAATATTAGCGAGATCGATAACATTAATTCCTCCTGTTTGATTGGTGCCTAAAATTTCAAGTGGGTCGTTTGTATCGCGGATTTGTACCTTCATCCAGGGTGGGCAATGAAAAATACCCGCCCCTTTAGAATATGCCTGAGATAAAAGCTCGGTCATTCCATATTCAGAATGAATCAGCGGCACTCCAAAACCAGCGCATAAAGTTTCATGTAATTCTGTTCTTACCATTTCCTGTCGCTTTCCTTTCATTCCACCTGTTTCCATTACAATGAGCTGAGGAAAGTCTATGGAATGGCTTTCTGCGAAATCCAGCAGGGCATAAGTTACTCCTATTAAGATCGCGGGGGTTTTTGATCTCATTAATTCCCGCAATTTTTGGAGAAGCATTGCATGATCATATAGGAAATAGCCGCTCTGCTCATTTAAAGCACAGCGAATCAAATCGTCCACCATATAAATCAATGATGAACCATCCCGTTCCAAATAAGAAGGTAATAAAGCCAGAACCGCATACTTTGAAATGTCGCCATAGAAGAGTTCAAAGGCGGTTTGAAAGCTTTGCACATATATGCCAGCGTCGAGTACGAAATGCTTGCTTTGAGTTAATCCCGTTGTACCAGAGCTAGTAAAGATTTCTTCCGGTTCACCAATGCCCGTAATTATATGACGGTTTTTAAAAAATTCTATTGGAAGGAAGGGTATATTCTTGATGCTTTTGACATCAGCAGTTTTGACACCCAGGTTTCTTACAAAGTCGCGGTAAACTACACACTTCTCCGCCTGCTTTCTGAAGACCTCTAATGCGAAATTCTCGAATTGCTGCGAAGTTTGGACTGAAAAAATGTCTATAGGGGCAACTTTATACACCTTCAAAGATACAATTTGATCCGCTAAACTAAATTCCGGCCTTGTTGGGTATTACTATCGCCTGACGGGCAAAATATCCTGCCAGTGAACAAAATCCGGCTGCGACCCCACCAATTATTCCCGTAATTAAAAGGACTATAACCCAGTTTAATGTAATGTCAGGCAAACCAAGCATTGCTCCGACCCTGTTTGCTAGTATATTTCCGTTCGGAATTGTGTAAAACAATCCCGTAAGGATCCACAAAACAAATACAGCGAAAAAGCCCGACCAAAATGCATGTGCCCCGGAGTTAGCTTTCCACAATGCAACCCCGAATGCTATCGGGCTTATGATCCACCAGGGAAGAAATAGCTGAAAAACGAATGCGATAACTATGATAATTAAAAACAACATATTTTGATGATAATGATTAGTGATAAATAGTTAAAAGCTACCTCGACATTTTCCACGTACTAATTATGGTTTTTGGTGTTTCGTATCGCGATTTAAGATAGATCATTTCAATCAGCTTTCCCTCAGACCATGTATTTAGCATATTGTCATAATAAGGGCTTCCCGGATTACCGGATTCGCCGCCGGGAAATACACCGTAGGCTTTTACATTATTTCCGAGGGCCACAACCATTCTCCAGGAAGGACCATTGCTCTCACTCATTGCATTTACAGATGATTTTGATCCTCCATTTTTTAGAAATCTAGACCCGAAGCCAGCAACTTTAGCCAGGTGAGGAACATTGGTGTGTTTTACATTCCCCCATTCCCAGTCACCATCTAGAGGTCCGTATCTCTTCTGAAGACTGTCAACAGTAAATTTAAATGCCGCATTCACAGCATCTTCTCTTGTTTCTTTCTGAGCGGTATGTACATTGTCAAACCATCTCGAATCTGGCTCATTTAGAAGCAATTGAACGGTTCTGTCGCGCGAGGGATATCGCATCGGAATCTTCGGGTCTCCCAAATCATCTTCCCAAATTTCTTCAGCCAGAATTTTATGCCACAATTCGAAAATACTTGCGCCGACCTCTTGTGCGTTAAAAAACTTATTCCACTTGCTGACAATATTATAAACCTCCCGCTGACTGGCATTCAACTTTTCTGTATTAATTAGAGCCACAAGTGTCGGCAATATGTTTTCGGCCAATATACTGTAGTTATCGTTCTGCAAATTTATAAGACTATCTACGTTTGCTTTCCTCATTACCGTCAAGCGCTTGTTTATCCTGCGCGCACGTTCGGAAGCGGCGAACTCCCAGTTAATATAATAAGGGTAGGTTTGGTCTGTCAGCGATTGGTTCGCGGAGCTGACAAAATCTCTTGCCGGATTTTTGATCGTTGGATTTTGTTCTGCAGGAATTCGCCCCTGCCAATCGTTGGCGGGATCTGACCCATCCATGAGAAATTTTCCTTGTCCTGGCCATTTTCCCGGAAAATACCCATTAGAAGTAATAGCAATATCGTTCTCAACACTCGCAAAGACAAAGTTTTGAGCGGGTGCAGAATAGTGTGTTAATGCCTCGCGGTAATCAGCATAATTCTTCGCACGATTTAATTTATAAAAGGTTTTAACATCGTTTGAACCGTCATGCGCTACCCAGCGTAATGCGTGCCCGGTTGGAATATTATTGGCTTTGGAAAAATTATCTGGTCTTTGTTCTGTACTGTACACAATTGGCCCATGGTGTGTGTAATAGACGCTGTCAGTGACAGTTTTTCCACCTTTTACCTGAATAGATTCCACTCGTAATTTTAGAGCACGCCACTTGTTGTCATACCAATATTCTTTTTTCGATGCGTCCTTAAACTTAATATTGTACCAATCCAGAACGTCTGCACCAACATTAGTTACACCCCATGCTATTGTCTGATTAAATCCAATGATTACTCCAGGTGCTCCGGGAATGGAAGCCCCGCAGACATTGGCTTCGGGAGATGCGATCTGGATTTGATACCATATGGACGGTAGCGTAATATCAAGGTGAGGGTCATTTGCTAATATTGGAAAACTGCTGGCAGTTTTTGATCCCCCCACTGCCCAGTTATTGCTCCCGATTCCGTCTTCAAGTTCGCGTGTTCTTACTTGATAAGTAGTCTTTTCATTGCTTAGCACCTCTGGTATCGATGGAACCGGTTGTGGATTAAATTCCCATTTGCTGCCGTTCGGAATGATAGGATCTTCCCGAAAGGGATAATCAGGGAATAGATTTTTAGTAATGTCCGGCCCATATTTGTTTAATATATTGCTCATATAGAACTCATTAGATCCCCCTGCGAGCGTGGCAGACATAAGCTTTAACAGTAATGCAGAATTTAGTGGCTTCCAATCTTCTGGTACATAATTTAGAAGTTTGAATTCAACAGGATAGTCCCCTGGTTTTAGAGAGTGGATATAGGCATTGACTCCCTCTGTATAAGCCTCCATTGTTTCCTTAATTTCCGGATCTTGCATCATCACTTTGACCATATTTTCCGCTCCAAATGCCATACCCATTCGGCGCTGGTATCTGTCGAGTTCGAGAGCTTTTGGACCAACAACTTCCGAAAGCCTTCCAGAAGCAAATCGTGTCTGAAAGTCCATTTGCCAAAGCCTGTCTTTGGCTGTAACATAACCTTGTGCAAAGTATAAGTCGTGATTATTATCAGCAAAGATGTGAGGAACCATTCTTTCGTCGAATTTGATCTCCACCTCGCCCTTGAGCCCTTCAATCTTAAAATTTTTTCCGGCGTCTACATTGCGACTCTCTGCGTTCTTCCAGAAACCATGGAACGGATCAAGAAATTTACCAAGTGGGGGAATATCTCCGAATTTGGTGTTTAATGTGATAACCAATGCGAGCGCTGCCAGGAATGATAAAAGAGACCTTATAATGTTCATTTGAATATACTTGTTTGTTATGCTTACGAATCTTGTACGGGCATTTCATTTCGTTCCGCCGTCTAACGTTCCTCTGCAAGGTAATAGCTTTAAATATGTCTAAAAATTAATAATTATTAAGGAATTTTGTTGTTTAATTTTTATGGATTCAGGAGCAAATTCTTTAAAATATCATTGATTTGTCATAATTTTACTAAATAGGCATACGACTTATAGAATTGCTTTAATTTCAAAATGATTTTTAGTTTTAAATTATGCTTAAGAACTGATCTTATTAAGTTCAAATTCTTTGTAAAGCTCACTTAATTTATAATATTCTTTATTTCAATTTATGTTATTATTTATTACAAGCAATTATTTTTTGTTTTAAAAAAATTAAAGTAAATTTATCGTTACAAGTACTAGCTAATTTAGTGTATGACAAAAAATCTACTCGCCACTCTAGCATTTAATCACCATCCAATACTACAGGCTAACTATAAGATACTTATTTCTTACTGCAATAAATACGCATGATCATTAAAGGATTTATCTGCACTAATCAATTTTTAAAAGGATAATAACTAAATTTACTAGTACAAAACCCCTTCTAATCTATAATTTTAACTAAACAATTTTTACTAATTTAACAAGCTATGGGTACAAAATTTTTACTATCAAAATCGCTTTTTTGTATTGTTCTGCTAATGCTGGTCAGTTCTGTGTACGGACAGAATACTACAATTTCCGGTATAGTTACAGACAGTAAGGATAGGACAACTTTAATTGGAGTGTCCGTTAAAGTTAAAGGAACTAACACTGGTACAAGCACTGGTGCGGATGGATCTTATCGAATTTCTGTTCCAGATAATGCAGGCACGCTCGTTTTTTCTTATTTAGGCTACAACAATCTCGAGGTGAGTATTGGTGGAAGAGCATCTATTAATGTATCTCTTGAAGCAAGTAATACTTCTTTAAGTGAAGTAGTAGTTGTGGGTTATGGCACGCAAAGAAAGGTAGATGTAACCGGAGCTACAGCTACTGTACTCGCTAAAGACCTGAATGCCGGTGTTGTTAATAACCCATTACAGGCTATACAGGGCAAAGTAGCCGGTTTGAACATTGTATCCAGTGGCGGTGACCCTACCAATAACCGACCCTCCATCCGTTTAAGGGGAACCTCATCGTTGAGTGCAAACAGCGAACCATTAATTGTAATTGATGGTGTAGCTGGGGTTAGTTTAAACAGTGTGGCGCCGGAAGATATTGAGCAAATGGATGTATTGAAAGATGCTTCTGCTGCGGCAATATATGGTTCCAGAGGAGCTAACGGGGTTATTATTGTGACTACCAAACGAGGAAAAGCAGGCAAAGCTACCGTTGAGTTGAACAGCTATGTAGGGATGGAACAGGTTGCCAATGTGCTGGACTTTTTAAGTCCCGAGGAGTATGTTGCCAAGCTTAGTGAACTAAAGCTTACTGTTTCAGCTAATGATTACGGAGCACGTACAAATTGGTTTGATGAGATTACACGCGATGCCATCAGTCACAATCAGAACCTTTCTGTTTCTGGAGGTGCTGAAAATTTTAATTATCGTGGGTCTGTTGTTTATATGGACCAGCCAGGAATTGCCCTTAATTCTGGAATGGACCGTTTGAACGCACGTCTTAACCTAAGCCAAAAAGCGTTCGATGATAAACTTGAGGTACAATTATTGTTATCTCAACAACAATCAAATCGCCAGTTTGTAGATTATGCTGCTTTTCTGTTTGCAGGAAGGGTCAACCCTACTTTCCCGGTTTTTAACGATCAGGGCTCTTATTTGCAGCCGGGTGTGGCAGGATTTGATGTGTTTAACGGAAAGAGAATACCCGGAGGTTTTGAAATTGAAAACCCGGTAGCCCGCATGAAAGAATTAACCAACGAAGCGAAGCAAAGAGAATCACTTGGAAACCTTAAAGTCTTCTTCACACCTGTTAAAGGGTTGCGTTTTGGTTTAAACACCTCTGTCAATAGCTTTAACGACAACAGCGGATTTTTCAGGCCAAGCACGTTTAAAGCAGGAGGCAATGATTTGTCATCAGCTTCACGAAATTCCAGGGAAGTTATCGACCGTTTAACAGAAGCGACAGGTCAATTCTCTAAATCTGCCGGAAAGCACAACTTTGATGTGCTTGCAGGATATACCTATCAAAAATTATCAAATGAGGGTTTCAGTGCACAAAATACTGGTTTTCCGGATATATTTGGCTATAACCAACTTTCTGCAGGTAACAACAATGCAGATGGTTCTACTAATCGGGTGGTTGGGTCTTATAAAACAGAAGCGATCCTGGTAGGTTTCATAGGCCGTTTGAATTATGCTTTTAACGATAAATACCTTCTTACCGCCAATATAAGACGGGATGGTTCTTCCAGGTTTGGTGAAAATAATCGCTGGGGATGGTTTCCTTCTGTTTCCGCTGGATGGCGTTTAAAACAGGAGAAATTTCTTCAGAATGCCGAATTTATTAACGATTTAAAACTTAGGGTGGGCTATGGTGTAACGGGTAATCAGGAAGGTATATACGATTACGCTTCCCGGTTATTATACGGCCCTCAGGGAGCATTTTTTACAGGCGGTGGTTTTCAGACAGCATATAATTACAGCCAGAATGCAAACCCTGATCTGCAATGGGAAACTTCTGCGATGACCAATATCGGGCTTGATTTTGGATTCCTAAAAGGGAGGCTGAATGGCTCACTGGAATTTTATGATAAAAATACAAAAGATGTGCTGTTCAATTATGGCATAGCAATTGGTTCGACTTACGGAAGTGATAATTTGACAGCTGTTGTTAATTCAGTATTAGCCAATGTTGGTCGGATTAATAACAGGGGAGTTGAGTTAGCTCTGGACTATCTCGCTATAGATAAGAATGATTTTCAATGGCGTACTAACGTAAATTTTGCTCATAATCAAAATAAAGTCAAATCATTGTCTTCAGGTATATTTGCATACAATCCTGCATCCCCACGGACCTACGGAGGTTATGGAAGCGGACAGGGTGGTATTGCGCAGCCTGTTGTATTGCAGGAAGGATACCCGATTGGTCAGTTCTTCGGTCCCCGTTTCCTGGGTTTCGGAAAAAATACTAACGGTTCACCAAAGTATAACTGGCAAGATTTTGGCGGAGGCGGAAACGATCCGTTCGGTAAAGATCGCACGTACATCGGTAGTGCACAACCTGATCTGATATTTGCCTGGGGCAACAATTTTACCTTTAAACGTTTTGATTTTAACTTCTTGTTACGCGGGGCAGTTGGACACCAAATAGTTAACGGACCTTATATTTATTCGGCTAACCCGAACAGGTTTCCTGGCAATAATGCCTTGGTTGATGCATTTTCTACAGGTATTCCCGACGGCCTGCCACCTGCTTTTTCTAGTTTATGGGTAGAGGATGGCGATTTTGTGCGCTTAGATAATTTCCGTTTATCTTACCGTTTGCCTAACTTTGTTAAATATCTTACTAATGCGCAGGTATATATTGCCGGAAACAATACCTTTGTAGTAACCAAATATCGTGGCATCGACCCTGAGCCGAGATTAGGGGCAACCCGTGATATTTACGGAGGATCTGATGTAGGATTAAATTTATCACCTGGAATTGAGCCGATTACATTTTACCCTAGGACACGTTCCTTCTCACTTGGATTTTCTTTAATTTTTTAAAATCTAAGTTTTGCAAATATTCGTAATTACAAACAATGATTTAATTACAAACATGATGAAAATATTTAAGTCAATTAAAATCATAGCAGGAGCATTAACAGCTTTTATGCTAATAATCCTGCAGGGTTGCTCAGATTTGTTGGAGCCCGAAATTTTTGACCGTGCTGAAGCCTCCAAGTTTCCTCAAAATGAAAAAGAATTATTATCAACTGTAGGCGCTACCTATGGCGCATTGCGTGGGTATTATGATCCGGTTACTGTTCTTAATTCGGCGACATCCGATGAAATGGTAGTTCCTACCCGTGGACCGGATTGGTTTGATAATGCGTCCTGGCAGCAATTGGCAAAACACGATTGGACGCCGGTATCTCCCGGGCAAATTAACGGTTCATGGGAATGGGCTTACAGGGTTATAGCTGGATCAAACATAAACATCAGGGCGATTTCCGAAAGCACTCTGCAGGTTCAGGGTAAGGAAGCAATTTTAGCGGAGTTAAGATTACTGCGTGCCTTTGGTTACTTTACGTTATTGGATATGTTTGGCAGCGTGCCCATCATTACCGAAAAGTCGCCTGTAGGAAAAGCTACTCAAAATACCCGTGCAGAAGTCTACGCATTTGTTGCGAAGGAAATTACTGAGGCTCTTCCTAACCTTCGGGATGAAAAAGGAGTACAGATTTATGGCCGTTTTACCAAAGGTGCTGCAAATACATTGCTGGCTAAACTATATCTTAACGCACAGGTTTATACCGGAACACCGAGATGGCAGGAAGCGTTAGCCGCAACCAACGCAGTGATCAGTTCTCCGGCAGGTTACGCGTTGACTCCTAACTATCTAGACAACTTTGCTGTAAAT
>NZ_JBKJUM010000153.1:0-10049 GCF_046590655.1 Daejeonella sp. | reverse complement strand
GTTACTGCTAAGTCCTTGATTTCTGAACTACCAAGCGATCCAACTGAACCTGTTAAGTCCTTTCTTTTTTGGGTTCCATAACCTACAACAACCACTTCATCCAATGCCGTATCCGCTGCTTCGAGTTTAACATTAATTGAAGTTCGATTATCCACTGATAATTCCTGCGTTATATATCCGATATAAGTAAATACAAGAATGCTGTTGTTATCAGGAACATTGATGGTATATCTTCCCTGGAGATCTGTGGAAGCTCCAATGGTGGTTCCTTTAATTTTGACACTAACCCCCGGAAGGGTTTCACCTTTTGAATCAGTAACCTGCCCCTGGATCGGTATATCAGCAACAGAAAGATCTTCTTCAACAGTTTTTATAGCCTGAGAAAATCGGGAATTATTGGTCAGAATAAGCACATTATTATCTACCTGTTTATACGAAAAACCGGTATCTTCCAGCAAAAGCTTAAGTGCTTGCTCAACCGTATAGGTTGAAGCACTAATAGTGCGAGATGGCACTGCCTTAAGCTCTCCTTTGCGGTAAACGAATCGAAAAGGAGTTTGCTCTTCGATCTTTTTGAAGGCTGTTAACAGTGCTTCGTTCTTTAATTCAAGTTTAACCTCAACCGAACTAATTTTCTGACTTTTGACTGGAAAAGCAAGCAGCAACTGTAAGGTAGTTGCCAATAATGCGATAGAAATAAAGCCGATCCGCATAAGTTGGTTTATTAATATTTTTCGGTTAACATTTACTGAAAAATAATAAACATGGGTAGTCCCCGGTGCATTAATTGTAAAATATTTCATATTTTTACAAGGTTTTTTATTGACCAATATCCTGTCTGGGATGTAATTAATTTAAAACAGCTACCGGATTCTAACCGGTCGGTAAAGCCCTCTGATACTCTTCATTGCCGTGAAGATGTCAGAGGTTTTTTTATGGAGGTAATGTCATAACCATTGTTCTGTATTCATTAATAATTGATTTATCATTACTTGAATTAATTACAACCGGCTCCATCCAGCACGACTGTTTTATTATCCTTTAATTGGTATTTAATGTGGTTAAATTCTCCGATTACATTCAAAATCTGCTGCAGGCTCTGGCTCTTCAAAAATGTAGCACTAAACCGGCAGTTCTTGATGATTTCATTAGCAAAAACAATAGAAACATTAAAGCGTTCCTCTAATTGATTTGCTACATCCGATACGCTTACATCATCAAAATAAATGTCCTCATTTTTCCAGGCGGTAATGGTTCCTGCATCAACTGGTTTTTTGAAATGGCGGCTAAGGTCTCTGTTAAAAACTACCTGCTCATCAGGTAGAATCACCATAAATGTACGGGTCCTATCACCTACTTTAACTTTTCCACGGGTTACAGTCACTATTACCGTTCCGGTCACTGAGTTTGCATTAATGTTAAAGGCCGTACCTAATACCGTTGTCTGCAGTTTCCCGGTACGTACTATAAATGGATGTGACGAATCGTGTATAATATCAAAATAAGCTTCTCCTTCAAGATATACCTCACGCACCCCATTTACAAGAAACTTTTCGCCAAACTCAATCTTACTGTTCTCATTCAGAATTACAGAACTCCCATCCGGTAAATTGATAAAGCGTCGACTTGGTTTATCAGGCTTAACCAGTTTTGTATTATTCACTTTAAGCTGAGGATTTGATGTTCTGAATTCCTTCGTATAAAACAAGGCAGATAGTGCGAATATCAGTACAGCAGCTGCCGCTTTAAGCCAGATTCCTTTACCCCTGCTTTTTATGGTTGCCGGCTTAATAATTTGGGAGGAAGTCATTATCTTGTTAAATATCGTCTCTGCCCTTTCTTCATACAAGGCCTTATTGGAATACGGCTCGTTCCAAAATTCATCTAAAAGAAGCTGAAGTTCTTTATTATAGCCATCCTTTTTCATCATGACGAGAAACTCTTCAGCTTCCTCCTGTGAAGCAGTCTTATTTACAAATTGATGAAAAAGATATTTGAACCTATGAATGGACATTATATCAGGTTTATTTAAAAGCAGGACTTCCAATACCTCCCTTTCAATTAGAGACAATTGGGAATAAATAAAGGGTGAGTCTGAAAGATTTTTTAAAGTGATTTTTCCACTTGTAAAATTACATAGGCAAATAAGCCATGATAGCAAGCACTATATAATTTGTAAAAGCAATGCGCAGAGTACTTACAGCTTTTTTGAGATGGGTTTTTACTGTATTCTTTGATAGCTCTAATTGGTTAGCTATTTCATTATATTTTAGGCCTTGATCACGACTAAGAGTATAGACCAGCCTTTGCTGTGGGGGCAATTGATTAACAGCATCATGCAATAAGTGCTTATAATCATTATAAATCACGGTTTCTTCAGTGCAATCCTGGTACTCGCTTTTATTCAAACTCAGATCTTTTAAGATAGCAGCTTCATGAGCTCTACGTTTTATGGCATTAAAAGCCTGGTTACGAACTAAGGTGTAGAGATATGCATCAAAACGGTTTATTAAAACTAAGTCAGCACGATTTATCCAGATCTTCAAAAAGGTATCCATCACGATCTCTTCTGCGAGCTCTTCATTATCAGTTATTCTGAAAGTATAATTAAAAAGCTTGTTGCTGTAACAATCGAAAATTTTACGGAAAGCCTGCTCATTACCCTGGGCGAGTAAACATATCAAATCCGATTCATTAATTAAGCCTGACTGTTTCAACCTGAACATTCATTTTAAATAACTAATATATAACATTAAAATAATTATAAGTAACAAATAAATATTACAAAGGCCTTCAATTTGTTTTTTTTGGCAAAGCTGACAAACGAACTTCTTATCATGTTTCATAATTTCAAATCTTGAGATTTATGGAAAATTAACTGGCTGACAGAAATCTACAAATTTCCATTGAGCTAATATTGGTCAGTTTGTCACGGAATAAGGTGCTCAGTTTCACCGGAATATACATCATGCTGATCAAATGGTAAGCAATCTCTTCGAATGTCCTGCTATTACGCGACTTATTGCCTGACGTATTTAGCACCGTCATACTTTTTTGCCGTTGAGTCATATACCCGCTGGGGAAGAAACTCAGCCAGCTGTGCGAAACAAATTTGCCCTGATTCATACTAAACCGATTATTCGGCCTAACCCAATCAATTCAAATCGTCACGCTCAGAATCAGTACTTAATTAATAGATTATCAACGATTCAAAGAATAATTTTTATTTTTTAATGGACACTGATAATTCCTTAATAACTTATTAAGGCTATCCTGTAAAACTCTGTTTTAATGTCTTTTACCGGACAATACTGGGAGCCATGGTATATAGGATACCACCCTCAGCCATGGCTCACAAGAGGAATGATCACAAAAGAAAATCCCGCAAAGGGGTTGTATCCAAAACTTGTTGCAGAAGGTTATGATCTGCATGAGCGTCATGCACTGATGGCGCCGCGACCCTTTCTGGTTTCAGGAGGTTCCGGAGATACGCCAAAGCGCGGGGTTCCATTAAACCACAGTATTGGTGTGAATCACCTTCTGGGATTCAAAAACCGCGTAGGGATGACTAATCGACCAACACATTCTCCAAATTTAGTATCAAATAAACAGGCTTATTTGTTTTTGAATATTTTCTGAAATAGTATAGGATTACAATAAATAAATAAGAGAAAACTAAGTTAAAGAAAGTAAAGTAGTGATGCTTATGGCATTGTTAAATGACTTGCCATACGTGAAAACTAAACCAATACTCCCTAGAAGGCCAAAGTTTTAGAAGCAGATCTTACTGCTCAACCTTGGTATTGAATCGGAATACTAAAATAAAACGTCGACCCTTCCCCTAAGCGACTGTTTGCTCCTATCGATCCCTTATGCACTCTTACTATTTCTGCAGATATATAAAGACCCATGCCTAAACCTGAAAATTCTGTGGCGTAGATTCTACTCTAAAATAGCGTTCGAACAAACGGGGAATCTTTTCCGAAGCGATCCCTATCCCAAAGTCAGTTACCGAAATTTTTATCTGATCTTCCAATTTTTCTGCTTTGATTATGATATCTGTTTTTGCGGGTGAATATTTGATTGCATTACTCAAAAGGTTAACAAGTACTTGTTCAAGACGTAATTTATCTCCCTCAACCCTATAGCTATCGGGTTCCACAGTCAGCTCTCCCTGGCTCTTGTCTCTCCTGAAGGTAGATGGATTAAGGTGAATCCCGCCTTATCCCATTTTTTTGGGACCTGATGATATGGGCTGCGTATTTCGCTATACCGTTCTTATTATTCCATTTGATCACAAAACGGACTGATTTTCCATTTGTTGCGTAGAGAAAATATCAGAGAAAAATTCAGCTGTTTCCGCAAACATCCCTTGTCCCTTTATTCCTATCATGATTGAAGTGTTTTGTGGCCTTAAACGTACTAATAATTATAATTTTTTCTGTCAGAAATACTCAGCATCCAGCGATACCACAGACCATTCCAGAATGCAGGCTTGATCCATGTAAGGTACGAGAGAAAGTCTCGTGCATGGCCAATTTTTATCGCCCCGGTGCTTTCATTACTAATTTCTTATAAAACTTTTACCTATAATTCTTTTCCTAAAAATTAATACTCAAAACTCTTCGGTATAATTGACACGTTAAGCTTTTATTGGCATTGTATTTATCGCTAAAATATTAATCAATTATATCTAAAAATGAAAAATATGGTAAAAAGTAACCTTGGGAAAATTGGAGCAATAGTATTGCTTACAATTTCAATGGCAGCATGCCAAAAAGACGATTCACTGATATCAGCAGACAATGCCAATAAGATATCATCTACCCAATTTAAAAGTAATAACAGCGATCCGCAGGGAATTACTTTTTTTGCACTTTCAGGTAACACGTTGGATAAGTATTCTACGTCGAACCCTGAGGATCTTTTAGGCTCGGCAACAATCACTGGCTTACAATCAGGTGAAAGAGTACTTGCCATTGATTTTCGTCCCGCGACCGCTCAATTATATGCTCTGGGCAGTAACAGCCGGTTATACACCATAAACCCTGAAACAGGCCTTGCCACTTTAGTAGCTCCTTTAACAACAATTCCGATGGGAACCACCACCCCTGTGGCTTTAACATTAATGGGTACATCTTTTGGATTTGATTTTAATCCAGTTGTTGATAGAATCCGTATTGTAAGTAATACCGGACAAAACCTTCGTGCACATCCCACCACCGGAGTTACCATAATAGACCGTTCCATTAATCCTCAACCTGCTATGGTAAATGGTGTAGCTTATGATAATAATGACAATGATCCAGCAACTCCGACGGAGTTATATGCATTAGATCCTTCAAAAGATTTATTATATGAAATTAACCCTCCAAACGCTGGAACTTTAGTGGAACCTCAGAACATTAAGTTAAAAATTGAGGGTGATGGCGGCTTTGATATTGCTCCTAGAAATGCAAATATAACCACAGATATCGCCCTGGGATTATATGAGGTGAACAAAAAATCTACGTTGTTTAGAATCGACGTAGAAACTGGTGTAACCAAGATATTAGCTTATTATAACAAAGATATCATGTATAGTGCAATAGCCATCAGCCCTGCTTTGTAGAAATAGCTGAATAGAAACGATTTAAACGAAACCCCTTAGATTAAATTCTGAGGGGTTTTTTGTTTCTATGGAATACTTGGCTTCCATCAACCTTTTTTATTGCAATTACTTTCCAACCGAATTCAATGAGAATTTAATAATCCTTCTAAATTTCTTAATTTTAAGGGATAACCTGATCACAATGAAACTTCTATTTAGATTCCTTTTCATTTTTTTAATTACTGCATCCTGCGGCTATGCACAGGTTAAGCAGTTAAACATACCCAGGGTAGATAAAATGGCTGATCTTCCACAGCCCCTGAAAATTATCGACTGGCATAAGATGTCGCTTGACTTTGACCGTACCATATATGACTTTCAGGCACAGGGTGCATACTGGCCGATGGTCTGGATCGACAGCACCGCCAAGAACTTTAACCAGCCGGTGGTAGGTATGTACACGGCCGTAGGCGATGTCAGGCAGGGTAAAAACAACAAAGGCATGTTCCATGAGGCTCTGGCCAGCATGGGCTCTGTATTGGGTGCCACTCTGGCTGGCATCGATAAAAGCGATCAGCAAGGGAAGAATTATGTAGCAATGTTGAAGAACTATTTCAACAGCGGCACAGGCTGGAATATCATGATGAACAATACGGCCCCCGAAGTAGCCCTGCTGGGCGGAGGTTATGGTCGCGACTGGTGGTATGATGTCTATCCCAACGTGCTGTTCTACGCCATCTACGACAAATATCCCGACGAACCGGATTTAGAGCGGCTTGCCCGGAGTATCGCTGAAAAATTCTTTAAGGCCGACTCCATATTGAATGGAAATTACAATTACTCCTATTTCGATTATGGGATGATGAAGCCTATGGTCAATAACATCTGCCTTCAGCCGGATGCGGCGGCCGGACATGCCTATGTGCTGTATTCAGCGTACAAAAAATTTGGCGATAAACGCTACCTGCAGGGTGCCATGAGCGCGATGAAAGCGCTGGAGAGTCAGAAAGTGAATCCCACTTATGAATTGCTGATGCCTTTTGGAGCCTATGTGGGTGCAAGGATGAACGTGGAAGAAGGCACTGATTTTGATGTTCAGAAATTGCTCGACTGGACCTTTGACGGAACTGCAATTTGCCGCGAAGGTTGGGGTTTCTTATTAGGAAAGTGGAACAACATTGATATTTCAGGCACGGTAGGAAGCACAGTGGACCATGGTGGTTACGGCTTCCTTATGAATACCTTCGACGCCGCATGGCCGCTAATCCCGCTGGTGAAATACCAGCCTTCCTACGCCACCGCTATTGGGAAATGGATGCTGAACGCAGCCAATGCCTCCCGGTATTTTTATCCGCAGTACATGCCAAAGGAACACCAGACTATTCCTGAGCAGATGGAAGTAACCAAAGGGGTGATAGCGTATGAAGGGATCTCTATGGCCTCCACCTTCGATGATAAGTATCTATCCTTAAAAGCGCCGGTGGCCCAGGGTGATGGTCCGAAATGGGTGCCCGGAAAGAATCCCGAAGTCTCACAGTTCAGTGTATACGGCAGTGCCCATGTGGGCATATTCGGCGGAATTATTCGGCCTACAAACGTAGAGGGTATTTTGCAGATTAACCTTCAGACCACCGATTTCTTCAAAGAAAAAGGCTATCCTTCTTATCTATACTATAATCCCTATGACAGTAACAGACAGATTTTGATACCCCTTAAAGCAGGCGAAAAAACCGACCTGTATAATACGGTTACCGGCCGTTTCATTGCCAGGAACCTAAGTGGATCCAGGAAGATCACATTGCCGGCACGTCAATCAGCTGTTATCGTTCTGGTACCTTCCAAAGGTAAAATCAGTTATAGCGGCACGATGTTGATGGTTAACGGCATTATCGTCGATTATTCGGCGAGTAATAGTGTACATTGATTACCCCATCCTCCAATTAATCATTCAGAATATTTAAATTCATTTAATATCCTGCATTATATGTCCTTCAAACCAAGCAATCGTTCGTGGCTAAATCTTAGAATGTTGAACAATTCAACTATTTTCCTGCTTGCTCTTTTCTTTCTGACAAGCTGTTCCCCCAAATTCAAGAAAGACACTCTGATTACTGTAAGAGGCAAAATGCCCGCTGAGAAGATGGGAATTAGCCTGATTCATGAACATATACTCGTCGATTTTATTGGAGCCGACAGCACCGGATATCATCGATGGGAAAAGTCGAAAGTGATTGAACGAGTGCTTCCTTTCCTGATGGAAGCTAAACAGAAAGGTGTACAAACCTTTTTTGAGTGCACCCCTTCATACCTCGGCCGCGATCCTTTATTATTAAAAGAGCTTTCCGAAAAAACAGGGATTAATATACTTACCAATACTGGTTATTATGGTGCGGGGGATAATAAATATATTCCCAAACATGCCTTCGACCAAACTCCGGAGGAACTTGCTAAAATTTGGATCGACGAATTTAAAAATGGAATAGAAGGCACCGGTGTAATCCCGGGGTTTATAAAAATTTCAGTTGCACGGAATGACATCTTATCGCCAATGCATGCAAAAATTATTAAGGCTGCAGCAATTACACATAAGGCAACAGGACTGACCATTGTTTCCCATACCGGCAACGATGGTCCGGCATTCGCGCAATTAGCAATTTTGAAAGCAGAAGGGGTGTCCCCGGAAGCTTTCGTGTGGACGCACGCACAGGACGGTACTTTCGAAGGGTATGTTAGAGCCGCAAAGCAGGGTGCGTGGATTTCTTTGGATAATTTGAATAAGAACAATTCGGGTAAAGCCGGGGGTATTGACTGGTATGTTGAGCTTTTAGCAAAATTGAAAAAAGAAAACCTCCTGCATAAAGTCTTGATATCCCATGATGCAGGCTGGTACAATCCCGGACAGGAAAATGGTGGAAACTTTCGTGCTTATACCGACATCTTCCGGTATCTTATTCCAGCTTTAAGGAAAAATGGCTTTAGTCAGAAGGATCTCAATTTATTGCTCATAAAAAATCCGCGGAAAGCCTATGCTGTAACGATCAGGAAAATTAAGTAGTGAAATCGGCAGAGTTTGTTTTCTTACGCCATCTAGCCAGTCCAGTTGGAGAAATTATAATTAAAAGTACTCCAACTAACGCGATTTCACATTAGCTATTAATTAGTCACCACCTTTACATCCTTAAACAAAAAGGGGTTGTCGCTCAGCCTTAGCTTCATTCCACTGGCGGTGGTTACATTTCGGAGAATGACTTCTTTCGTTCTTACAAAGGGAAAGATTTCCTTGTAAGAAGCATCTTTCATTTCCGGATTGAAATTTGAAAAAATGGCGGGACCCTGATAAGATTCCGGATGATTGGAATCGTTAATACGAAGGTTTTCGATCGTAATTCGGTCAGGCATATAACAGGTGTAGCCAAAATCATGCTGACTGGAATTAGCACCACCAATCAGGCTGGTAATTATGGGCTTGCCGCCGGCGGGCACGAAAACGCAGTTGCGGATAAAAACTTCTCCCTGCCAGGTACTGCCATAATCGGTGCGCAAATTAATTAAAGAATTGCCGTTGATGGTCGAATTTTCCACAGTCAGCACCCCGCTGCCAATCGCATTAATACCCATGTGCCCGAGGGTGGAGTTGCGGATGGTAGCGTTGGCAACCCCCATGTGGGCATCGAAACGGGAAAAGGTGCATGAATCATACAACAGATTTTTGCTGTAGTTAGACCCCATGATTCCCCAAAATGCTTTGTCATTGATATCATTAGTCTGGCTGCAGTTCACGATCGATACATTGAGTGCACGGTTCAACGAAAGATCGTAAGTGCCCATAGAAACGGGTTTTCCTGCTGCGCCAATGGTAACATAGGTTTTGTGTCCGGTGAGGACGGTGTTCTTAATCGTTACGTAAGCGCAATCGCTAATATTGATGAAGCCGCCATAGGGCGCTCCATGCTCTCCTTCACCAGTGACGCGATGTTCAAGCCCCGTGACAATAACATGGGAACGCCTGATGGCGATATTCCGGTTATAATAAGTGTACTTCGATTCAGCTTTATTGGCAATCGTCGTAAAGCGCCCACCAGCAATGGTTAATATTTTTTCATCGATGGGTAGAGCGGTGATATCAGTAACCTGGTCGAAGTCCCAGATAATTGGGGCATTCATATCCACGTTGCCGTTTTTATCAGCAATAAACATATCTGTTTGCGAAGCTCCGTTGTTTTGATTGAGCCCAAAACGTATATAGCGTTTTACATTTGCATTGGTAACGGTGATGAGGCAGGCCCCAGGCAGAGATTGCCCGATATTCTGCTGCTTCTTCTTTAACGAAGATATCGTTTCAAGTTTAATGGGTTGCAATCCAGAGCTGACCATAAAAACCGATGCATTACGATTTTGCACTTCGGTATCGTCGATGATGAAAGCTGCCGTCCCGAAATCGGTGTTGGTACGGATTACT
>NZ_JBKJUM010000148.1:0-14836 GCF_046590655.1 Daejeonella sp. | reverse complement strand
TACTTAATACTATTTTGATGCTGTTAGGGGATATTTCAAGCCTTTAGCGGACATCAGTTCTAAAGTTACCGAGCCGACCAATATTTCCACCTGAGCTTTTACAGGGATCCGGTTTGCATCATCAGTTATCCAAAGATACAGTTTGCTATCTTTTCTAAAAATTCGTCCGGGCTGTATTGAGGGACTGAACTTTAAGCAGTTATAGGTTCCTAAAGCTGTCTTTACCTGTTCTTTACCTACATATTGAATTTCAAGATTTGACACGCCATCATGAAGAAAGTAGTCCATACTGAATTTGGAGCCGATTCGCAGCTTGGATATGTCAAGGTTTCTGGCAAAGTAGTATGCTGAAACCACGTCAAAGGTTTGTCCATCGCCCCTAAAAGTCCCTTTATTGGAAACTATTTTCTTTTGATCCTGATAGAACCTGGCCTTATCACTACGGCGGTAATTTGCTTCACGGATATTTTCGGTGTAGAGATAGGGACTAAGATCAATACGATCTATGTATGAATCATAACGATTCCTAACCTTATAGAAAACATTGAACGAACCTGATGTGCGCCCTTCAGCTACAAGATGGTATATGGGTTTGTCGTCAAATCTGGTATCAGAAGGCTCAACCCGGATTTGAGCTTCCGCAGCTGTAATAAACCCATAACGTAGCTTGTAAGAAAGTTGCTCCCCTACCTGAAATACCGGCTCCTTTACATTCGGAAGCTCCTGCCCGGAGCCATTAACCGCTGCTATTATTAAAAGTAAGACTACTATTTTGTACTTCATCTTCAAATTCCACTTTCCACTCTCAACTTATTCCTTCCTCTTATATATAGGAACGGTAGAACATGGCTCTCCGTACATTATGCTTTTAGAAATCCCTGTTAATTTCACCGTGAGATTGATGAATGCAGATTCCGGGATCGCAATTTCGCCACAACCCTTAATTACGATCCGCTGGTCGCGATACTTTTCAAGATCCAGCTTTTCGAGCTCTCTTTCAAAAAGAATAATTTCAAGTTGCTGCAGATCGCCGAAAACAACGGTCGTTGCAAAACCAGCCAATCTATTCGCCAAAAGCATATAAGCCCAGGTGGGTACTATCGCATCTGCCGTACAAGTAATGGCAACATGCTTTTCATTATACTGTTCCCAGTTATGTTCCTTTATAAACTCCCTGAAATCTTTTTCCCTCAGCATCAGGCCATGGAAAAGGTTTTCTTTGATGTCGTATAGAACCCGATCTCCCTGCGGATATAATTCAGCAAGGTCAAAGCTTACCAGGCCGCTTTGGGCGACTTTGTTTATGATGTTTTCTTGTATGTCCATTATTCAGCTATTCTGCTCAGATGCAACTACCGTTTGTTTGTCTTTGCGAGGAGGTACGACGAAGCCTGTTTACCATAGCCAAGCAATCTGCCTAACAAAAAAACCGGAAACGATCTTAAAATCTTTCCCGGTTACAAAGTTAATGAATTATGGTCTTAAAAGAACTTTACACGATTGTCTTTGATGTCAGCCTTATCTCTCAAAACTTTAAAGGCTTCTCCCGGTGCACGCTGAACCAGGCCTTGCGCTACCTGAACCCTTTGTTTAAACACGTTAGTTAGGGGTGCGGGATTGGTAAATCCATTTACTACAAATACATAGATTCCGTTATCGCCCTCAACAATCTCTGATAATTTACCTGGCTGTGACCCAAAAATTACGCCTACCAGTTTATTCTCCTGCGCGATTCCAGGGATCACGGGGTTCGCGAATACAATGTTTTGAACCGGTGTAACTGCACGACCAACTTTTTGTGCCACCTGTTCAATGGATGAAGCACCGGTACGGGCTTTCGTCATCTTCTCTACAAGCATACGGGCTTTAACCTTATTGCGTACCAATGGTTCAATTTGTTTTTTAACCTGATCCAATGGAAGAGTTCCTTTTTCTAACACGTCGACAACCTTAGCAATTGCAAACTTATTGCCCATCTCGAACACCTGTTCCGAAACATCCCCTTTATCTGCACCAAAGGCCCAGCGGATCATTTCTCTCGGAGTATCCAATCCTGGAATAGTAGATTGCGTAACTACAACATTTTCAGCTATCAGTTTTGAATATCCAGCTTTTTGAGCCTGTGTATTAAATGACTCAGCATCTCTGGCGGTACTTAGGAAAGCAGTTGCTTTTGAATATGCCTCCTGCTGTGTTTTACTGCTGCTTGCAAGTGATTTGTCGACCATAGCTATTTTAGCCACCTTTGAACTTCCGACTTGTCCGGTAATTTTTATAACATGAACTCCAAATTGCGTTGCCACCACTTTGACATCGCCAGTTTTTCCATTAAAAACAGCATCTTCAAATGCAGGAATCATAGCACCCCTGGCAAATGTTCCAAGATCTCCGCCTTTATCTTTCGTAGCGTCGGTTCCGAACTTAGCGGCGAGCTCTGCAAAACTTCCGCCTTTGGCTAAAAGCCCGGCCAGTGAATCCGCTTTCGCTTTCGCTTTATCCGCACCGCCTTCAGTAGCCGGATTGAGAAGAATATGACTTGCTTTTACTGAATCAGGACTATTTTTAATGTCAAGAACCTTGATCATTTTGTACTGACCATTGGAAAATATTGGTCCGATAAACGCTCCATTAGTAGCCGCGAATACTGCGGAATCTAAAACTGCTTCAAGCTGCCCTTTGCGGATATAGCCTACAGGCATTTTCGTCTCAGAGTTGATGCTTACAAAAAGGGAATCATTAGTAGCCGCCCTGAACTCGCCCGATGTCTTGTCCACAAGAGCTTTTATTTCCGCGGTATCAGCTTTCGTAGGGTTGGCATCAAATACGATGTATTCAAAAGTTCGTGACTCCTGCTGATTGTTAAAACGGTACTTATACTCGTCATAATATTCTTTATAATCCTGCTCGGTAATCTTGGCCTGATTGTCTGGGATAGAGGAATACTCAAGGTTAACAAAACGGAAATTTGCCAGTTTATTTCGCTGGGAATAATCTTCCCTGGCCTCCAATGCAGTGACGTAAAGACTATTTTTAACAAGGTTATTATACTTCTGGGCTAGTTTATTTTCGCGGATATTTAATAAAAATGAAGTCCACTGCATACTTACGGGACTGTTTGCATCCTGAGTTCTAACATTATCAAGGAATGAATTCAATTGCATCCGGTTAAGCTGTCCTGTCTGAGGATCGCCAAAGTTCTGAAGAATTTGCGGATCCGGATTTTTACCAGTAATAAGATCGTTCAGCTCATTTTTACTTACCTGCAATCCGAGCCGGCTGATTTCCTTATCCATCAAAATCTTAGATACGGCCTGGTTCCAGGTATTCTCGATAACGTATGAAGTCATTTGAGGATCCAAATTACTCTGCCCCATCTGTTGTTTAAAGTTATTGGAATTCAATTCCACCTGCTCATTAAACTTAAGTACCGGAATTGCTTCGCCATCGACCTCTCCAACCTCCGTCTGACTAGAATTTATAAATGACCCTCCCATCTGAAGAGCATCGCTAACTAAAAATGCAACTATTGCAAAACCGATTGCCCCAACGATGATAATCCCTGCGCGGTTCCGCAAAAAACCCATTATTCCCATATCAATATTTTTATATAATTTTTAAAAGAGGGCGCAAGATACAAATTTTGAAAATAAACCATGAAAAATACTTGAGAGCGGAAAGCTGAAAGTTGAAAGCACCTGATTATCTATTTCTAACTATCAAAAGCCTTGCTTGTCTGTCAAACTCAAATCCCCGGTGGCCTGCTTTATCTCATAATATGAAAAATCCTGATTAGACCAAAAGTTGGTTCCAAAAAGTGTATTTCCCTGAGAGGTGATGCTTACCAGACGATTTGAGAAAAATCGCCCTTTCGATTCATCCCATATCAATTCTTCAGATTTAAATGTCTGACCTTTATTGTTGGTAGCCACAACATTCTTTTTTAATTCAACTACCTTCTCATTCTCACGCCTGATTGCGTAATCTGATTTCACCCGGCTGGTTTCCTGCTGATTGGCATCGTAAAAAATAACAAGCACACCCTTTTGCATTTCAATGTAGGGTTTTTCTGTTTTATAATGCAGGTATTCGGGAGTAATCATTTTCGCCTTAACGACCGAGGAATCGCTATAAATCACAGTAACACCTGTAGTTTTATCAACAGGCACTGAAAGTTTTTTTGCCGATATCTGTTCAACATCTTTCAGATCGTTTTCACACGAAGAAATAAAGGTAATACAGATCAGGAAGAAAACACCGGTCAGGCCTGCTTTCATGCAGGATATAAAACGGTGAAGTTTCATAATTTATTCAATATAGGTTTTCTGGAACCATTTATCGTTGAGGGTAAACCCAAGGTGGACATTAACGTAATTATCGCGTATCAGATTATCTTTCTGAGTTCCCCTTTGACCTACTTCGGTTGAGAGATTTATCCGGTAAAATGAAGAGCGGCTGCTTGGTAATGGAAATCCTAATCCAAAAGTAAGGGCATACTGCTTGATATCGTTATCACCTATCCTGATAAAGGTTCTGTCGTATTTCATACCCAGGCGGTAATCCACCAGTTTCCAGTAATTGCTCACAGAAGTACCGTCTGGTGTAAGCTGACCGCCTAATGCAAGGCCGTAACTATCATTCAGGCCATCGTTAATGCCGCCCTCACTATAATCTGACCATTTACCGTAGGAAAAATCTGCACCGATGAGCCAGGAATTAGCCTTTTCAAATGCGAAGCCTGCAGTATGGGTAACCGGTATATTTATTTTGCTTTTGCCACCTTTCAAAAAATAAGTACTATCAGATATAGCAAGTTCTTCACCTCTTGCGTCCCGACGGTAACGAGTTGTGAGAATATCACTCCTGGAATTAATTGATTTACCGGTATTCCCTGCATAACCAAAGATCAATTTAGTATTGCTGCTTAGGATAGCCTCATACTGGAGTCCGAGATCAAAACTGAGACCACCCACAGAGCGTTGATATTGCGTGCGTGAGTTGAAAGCAGACAAGTCATAACCGAAGATTTCCGCTTTATTAAGAAAGTCAATAGAGCGATTTTCCTTAAGGCTTCCAAAAAGGTAGCCTATATTAAAGCCGAAACTTAGATTTTTAGCTAGTTTGAAACCATATCCGATATAAGCTTTAGATACACCTCCTTCACCTCCGTAAACATATTCAACCTTATTTGTATCGAGCACAGCGGAAGTTTTAAATTGGTAGCCGAGGTCGCTATAAGGCACAAGGCCAAAACTTAATGCCGAAGATCTGCTTACAGGGATACCAAAGTTTATATGGCTCAAGGTAGAATTGAATTTACTCTGACCATCAACGCCCGCTTTACTAAGGCTTCTCAAATCCATTGAAGCACCTACTTCAAATGCAGTCAGTGCCAGCGTAGAATAAGAGGCCGGATTAGCCATGTTTATATTATCGTACACTCCGGGCTTACGAATTCCCATGCTTATTCCACCCATACCTCTGGTTTGTGGTAACAGAGAGCGTTTTAAATCACCAAGGCCAAATTGTGAATATGGTGAGCTCGACGTTGTTTGAGCTGAAGAAGATATACTGGCAGCTAAAAGGGAAATAAAAAATATATTTCTGAAAATCTTTATCATTGTTGATTAATAACTTGGTCTAAACCAATAAGTACCAAATCTGGCTCGGTTTTCAAAGTGTGCGCAAAGATGATATTTTTTAGCCTAGTATCAAAAAAAATCGCATCCCCACCACACAGTATTACCTGCAATTCAGAATATTTAACCTGATAACGTTTAATAAATCCAACAATTTCCGAAAGAGTGCCATTAACCACTCCCGAAAGCATGGATGTACGGGTATCATACCCCTCTAATTCATCATAAAACGTCAGTTGAACCAGAGGTAAACGACCAGTGAGTTCATGCATTGCCCGAAGTTTCATGTTCAACCCGGGTGAAATACTTCCACCGAGATAAATACCCTCTTTGTCGATCGCATCGTAGGTAATGCAGGTTCCCAGATCGATAACAAGGCAATTTCTTCCCGGGAATAATGCTCTGGCACCAATCACAACAGCAAGACGGTCTAAGCCAAGAGTTTCAGGAGTTTTATACTTATTAATTACCCCTGTGTTCAATTTGGAAGAAAACCTGATGTAAGCGGTTCGATCAGCCAGCACCTCTTCTAAAACTTCTATATCATCTTTAACTGATGAAATAATACTTTGTTGTATGTCGAACTCTTCTAAATATACTTCCAGGAGTTCAACCTTAAGATGATCAAGTACATCATTTTTAATGAGTTTATGATCATCAAAAATGGCAATTTTGGTACGTGAATTTCCAATATCAATAACCAGCTGCGGCATCAGGCAGTGGCTATATTCAATATAGATTCAAAGATTCCGAGACCATCCTGATTTCCTAATATCGAATCAGCTGCACGTTCAGGATGTGGCATCAGACCAAAAACATTACGCTTGATGTTACAAACACCGGCAATGTTGTTTAATGATCCATTCGGATTAGAAGATTCCGTCACATTGCCATTTTCATCACAATAATGAAACAACACCTGATCATTATCCTGAATTTTCTTTATAGTATCCCCATCAGCAAAATAATTACCCTCGCCATGAGCTATTGGGATTTTCAATGCTTTCGCCGGGTCCAGCATGGAGGTAATCAGGCTGTTATTGGTTGCAGGCTTCATGTAAATGTTTCGGCAAATAAACTTGCGACTCGTATTGTGAAGTAATGCTCCTGGCACCAGTCCGGCTTCCGCAAGGATTTGAAACCCGTTGCATATTCCAAAAACATAGCCTCCTCTATTTGCGAATTGAATTATCTCTTGCATTAAAGGGGAATATTTAGCAATTGCACCCGAACGCAGATAATCGCCAAATGAAAAGCCACCGGGCAATACAACAAAATCGACACCATGCAAACTATGTTCCTTATGCCATAAGCGAACTACCTCCTGGCCCATAATCTGATCTAAAACATAGATGATATCTTCGTCACAGTTTGATCCAGGGAAAATTACAACTCCAAATTTCATCGCTTGAACATTTTTTCCGGTTATTATAAACTCTTCACCGGTACATTGTTTATGCTACAAATCTATTTAAAATTTGAGATTGTTAGGGTGGTTTAGTGTTAAAAAAGGTTAAAGCCAGGGTTGTAGTATTCTCCCCGCCTCATGCCCGCGGCGTGGCACCTAATTCCTCCCCGTCGGCATGGTTCATTTGACCTATAGCAAAAAGAACTTTGTCCTCCGCAGCATGAGCTGGCGAATATTAACTATAACTTTCGACCCTCTAAAAAACCTGAAAATATATAATCCCCGCTACCAAAACACCATACATACTTTCATAAAGCCATCCAGGACTCGCATGTACAAAGTAATAAGCCATTAGAGCTGCTACAGGCGGAGCGCATAAAAGAAAGTGATAAAGCCTGAGGTCTTCCTTTAAATAGAAGGAAACGAGTCCGGTTACAAACATGAAGAATAGCAGCTGAAAAGATTTCCGCAGATGTACGACGCTGCGAAAGAAGTTTTTTTGCAGCTGAATAAATCCAAGGATCAAAATACTGGCTACAGGAAGAAGAACCAAGGTATCGTATAAGTTTATCCGAAGGTTTGTCGGAAATTTCGAAGCAAGGGGCAGCCATATTCTGTAAAATTGATCAAGAGAATCGTTCCAGTAATAAAATACTCCCAGGAAAAAGAAAATAGTAAATAATCCGATCAAAACAGCCAGCCACTCTCTCCAATAAAATGGGCGGAAGATGATGAGACTGATCCAAAGAACTGGCAACATTGCTATAAACGGAAAATAAATAAGTGTTCCCAGAGCGACCATCATCCCCAGATCGTACATAACTGAACTTACCTGATCGCGTTTATAGATACTTAGAAACTTCTCTACCATCCATAACAACAGGAAATTGCAAAATAACGCCGGACTAAGTATTAGAAAAGGGATAAATAAACTTCCTGCCGAAATATATAGTAGAGCCGGGAGGTATGTGGATTTACCGAGAAGGTTGTATGAATTTATAATCGTATTAAAAATGAGCGCCTGAATGAACAAAAGAAAAGCTGCCAGGTAAATATTAGTTATTACGGGATATGTGTTTTCTGGTAATGGAACCAAAAACCTCGTAAAAGGCTCAATAAAATCTACACTAACCTGATCGGGCGGATGAATGAATATCCCAATTCTTAATAAAAGCGTCATTCCCGCAAGTAAGATAATATTAACGGGGTTGATACTGCGGAACTGCTTAATCATTTAGGGGTATTTGCTACAATATTAAGATAAAAGCTTGAGAGAGGACAGTTGAATTTTAAAGCGAATAGGTGAAAAGTGAAAGTGGAGCAGAGTAACCTTAATAAAAAGTTAACATTTCTATAACAACGAGTCATCAGCATTTACGTATTTAATAAAAACCCTCGATTATGTCAACAGAACTTATCATACAGCTTATTGTGCTCCTTATTATAGTTATCGCCGGAATTTGGGTAAGCCCTTATGATGTGATTTTCGAAGAGGAAGAACTCTGATCACGTGGAGGGTGGAGATTTGAAATTCTTGTCAACTGCCGTGTATGGTGTATAGTGTGAATTTCGATAAATCTAAACCACTGCCTTGCATTTAGAAGCCCTAAACGGGGGTGCTTTACCCTTTGATTCTTGTCGGCGCGGTCGACTTTGCCTTTTAATTCTATTAACCGATTCTTAAACTTTACAATTAGGTTGGCGGCTTCTTCCCTGCTTAATGTTTTAACCATAGAAGCTATCTGAGCAGGTGCTTTATATTTTCCCGGGGGAAATCTGCCAAAGAAAAGTATCAACGATACCTGCCAGGGGGTGCTTTTCTCACTAAACGTACCCGTCCCAATTAAGCACTTCTCAATCGAAAATAAAGAAACTAAGTTAGATTGAAAAATATGCGAGAAGGTTTCCGAATAAGACCAACTGCCATCGATCGGAGTTTGAGTAAACTTTTCTTCAGAAACCCCGGTTAAAAGACTTTCGTATCGCCCGACCGCTTTAATTATGGAACTGAAATGACTATTAACACTCATAGTATTTTAACTAATTCGCTCAGACAATGTATCTGATATACTACATCGTCAGGTTTTTCACTCCTGGCAGGATTAAAATAAATTGCTTTCATACCAAAATTCTGGGCCCCTCTGATATCCGCCTCCAAACTATCGCCAATCATCAGGCTTTCAGAAACTTTTGCCTCGGTTTTATTCAAAGCATGTTCAAATATAGCTTTATCCGGTTTGTTAAAACCTATTATTTCGGAAATGAAAATCGTGCTGAAGTATTTTGATAGTCCATTGTTTCCGATTTTTTGTTCTGTTGATTCCTTAAATCCATTTGAAATAATATGCAGGGTATATTTCGCTTCAAGATACGACAAGGTGTCATGGGCATGAGGAAACAAGTTGGTTTTGGTAGGACATATGGAAACATAATCATCTTCGAACTTCCCGGGGATCAGGTCGGGTGAAACTCCAAGCTCGGTAAAAGTCTTTGAAAAACGGGTCGACCTCAAAACGTCCTTACTGATTTTTCCAACATGGTAATCCGCCCAAAGCTGGTGGTTATGTTTTGTATATACCTCTATAAAAAGATCAGGCGAGTGCAGGCCTAATTGCTTTAAATTGTAGGTATAATAAAGTTCGTGAAGCGTCTCTTCAGCATTTTTATCAAAGTCCCAGATGGTATGGTCAAGATCGAAGAAGAGGTGTTTGTACATCAGTTGCCAGTTTTTAGTTTCCAGTTTCCAGGCTGGACGCCTACAAACTTACAACCTATAACGTACAACTTAGAACTTACAACTTATAACTTTACCTTTGCAGTAAACATGGAATTTAAATTAACATCTGAATATAAGCCTACAGGTGATCAGCCGGAAGCTATCCGCCAGTTAGTTGAAGGAGTTAATAATGGTGAGCATTACCAGACCTTATTAGGGGTTACGGGTTCGGGGAAGACATTTACCGTTGCTAACGTCGTACAGGAGACACAAAAGCCCATGCTGGTATTAAGCCATAACAAAACTTTGGCAGCCCAGCTATACGGTGAATTCAAGCAATTTTTTCCGGAAAATTCCGTCAATTACTTTGTTTCATATTACGATTATTACCAGCCTGAAGCTTACATAGCTTCATCAAATACCTATATCGAGAAAGACTTGCAGATCAATGAGGAGATCGAAAAGCTGCGCTTACGCACAACTTCCTCTTTAATGTCGGGAAGGCGTGACGTAATTGTAGTGTCTTCGATTTCCTGTATTTATGGTATGGGCAATCCGGAAGATTTTTCCAATTCAATATTTCGGTTCGCAGTAGGAACAAAGATCAGCAGAAACGCATTTCTTCACCGCCTGGTTGAGATCTTATACTCACGTACAACGGCTGATTTCAGGCGCGGTACATTTCGTGTGAAAGGTGATACGGTCGATATTTACCCTGCCTACATGGATTATGCTTATAGGGTATCCTTCTTTGGGGATGATATTGAAGAGCTAACTACAATAGATCCTGCTTCCGGAAAGACTATTGAAAAAATGACCCATGTTGCCGTCTTTCCTGCAAATCTTTTCGTCACGCCAAAGGATCGGTTTAACAAGTCGGTCTGGTCGATCCAGGAAGAGCTTGAAAGCCGCAAACAGCAATTTATCGACGAAAAGCGATTCCTTGAGGCTAAGCGTTTAGAAGAAAGAGTCAATTACGACCTTGAAATGATGCGGGAATTAGGCTACTGTAGTGGTATTGAGAATTATTCAAGATTCTTCGATGGCAGGTCTCCCGGAATGCGCCCATTCTGTTTACTGGATTATTTTCCTGAGGACTACCTGATGGTCATCGATGAAAGTCATGTTACGGTACCGCAAATCCGGGCAATGTATGGCGGGGACCGATCGCGGAAGCTTTCTCTCGTTGATTATGGGTTTCGATTACCTGCTGCGCTGGATAACAGGCCATTGAACTTCAATGAATTTGAAAAACTTGCGCCTCAAACGATTTATGTTAGTGCCACGCCCGGCGACTATGAACTGGAGCAAACTGAAGGCGTTTTCGTAGAACAGGTTATTCGGCCAACAGGACTCCTCGATCCGGTAATAGAAATCAGGCCAGTGGTTAATCAGGTGGATGACCTCCTGGATGAGATAGACAAAACAGTGAAGCTGGGCGACCGGATCCTAGTCACTACGCTCACCAAACGCATGTCGGAAGAGCTTACAAAATACATGGACCGCCTGGGTATAAAAGTGAGATATATACATTCAGAAGTAAAGACGCTTGAACGAGTTGAGATTCTGAGGGATCTTAGACTAGGAGTTTTTGACGTTCTGATTGGGATAAACTTACTTCGAGAAGGCCTGGATCTTCCGGAAGTTTCGCTGGTAGCTATTCTTGATGCAGATAAAGAAGGTTTTTTAAGATCCGAGCGTTCTCTGATCCAAACAATTGGCCGTGCTGCCCGGAATGATCGTGGGCGGGTTATTATGTATGCAGATAAGATAACCGAAAGCATGCGGGTTACAATTGATGAAACTAACCGACGAAGGGAGAAACAAATAGCGTATAATACAGAACATGGAATTACACCGAGAACGATCGGTAAATCCCGTGAGGCAATTATCGAGCAGACATCTGTTATGGATTTCAAAGGGGGGGTGCAGAAAGCCTACGTTGAAAAAGAGATGACTGATAATCTTGCGGCTGATCCAATCGTTCAATATATGACTAAACCGGAACTGCAGAAATCGATTGAAAAGACTAAAAAAGACATGGTGAATGCTGCCAGGGATATGGACTTCCTGCTAGCTGCTAAACTTAGGGATGAAATGTTTGCCCTGGAGAAGATATTGGAAGAGCGATTTGGGTGAGTTATACGTGATACATCCCAGTAACTTTTACAGTCTGATGAAACATTTTAGAAAAAATATCGTCTATATTTGAACAATTCAATTTAGTATCATGGTATTATTAAAGATTTTATTCATCACTATCTGCGTTTTATGGCTGCTGAAAATGGTAGCAAGGCTTTTATTACCCATGTTTTTCCATAAAATGATGGCTAAAGCGCAGAATCAGGCGAATCAGAGATACCAGCAACGACATAATCAAACTCCCGACGGCCGAATCAAAGTTGATTACATGCCTCCTAAAGAGAAAAACCGGGGCGATGATGCCGGAGATTTTGTTGACTACGAAGAAGTGAAATAGATTTTAGTTATCAGTTTCCCGTTACCAGTCTCCAGGCAGGAAAGACAAAAACTTTTACCATACATCCGGCCGTGCAGGAGTACAGCGTTTAACGCTCTTCAGATTTATTTTCATAAAGCTGGCAATCTTTCCTTGCAGGTATAACCTTTTTTATATTTTTGACATTCAACTAACTCGAGGAGAATGAATAACTGGTTTAAACGAAATGGCATTCACCTGGCCATCATAGGAATATTTATTGCAATATGCTTTGTGTACTTCAGTCCTGCATTGCAAGGAAAAGCCCTATTTCAAGGCGATGTCATTCAGGCTCAGGGGATGCAGAAGGAAATCATGGATTTCAGAGCAAAGGATGGCAAAGGACCTCTGTGGACCAACTCAATGTTCGGTGGAATGCCCTCTTATCAGATCTGGGTACAATATCCTAAAAACATTACTACATATTTCATTTCATTCTTCAAGACGATTTTTCCCAATCCAATTGACGCCGTTCTACTTTATCTTTTAGGTGCATATTTTCTTTTCTGTGTATTAAGAATGAACCCCTGGCTGGCAGCGGCAGGTGCTATAGCTTTCGCATTTTCATCTTATAATTTTCAGATTATAGATGCAGGTCACAGTAATAAAGCATTTGCTATAGCTTTCTTCGCACCGATTTTGGCTGGCATTATAATGACTTTCCGGAGGCAGTACCTTGCTGGAGCTTCTATCACAGCCCTGTTTCTGGCAATTGAGATTAGGACTAACCACATCCAGATGACCTATTACCTCTTTATTGCGCTTGTGATATTTGTGGGAATTGAGCTTTACCATGCAATCAAAACAAAATCGACAAAAGATTTCATCAAATCATTCGGATATCTTGCCGCAGCCGCAATGCTCGCAATTGCAGTAAATGCAGGTGCACTATGGACTAGTTATGAATATGCTAAAGAATCAACACGTGGTAAATCTAACTTAACGACTGAAAAATCAGTGCCGAACAACGGCCTTGACCGGGATTATGCCTACGCCTGGAGCCAGGGAGTTGGTGAAAGCCTAACTTTTCTTGTGCCGAATGCTTATGGCGGCGCTTCCGGAGTTGTTGACCTTGCTGCCGATTCAGAAGTTGCAAAAACATTAACAACAAAAGGAATCCCAGCTGAGCAGCTAGTACCTGCTATGCAGCAGTTATACCAAATGGGTTTAAGTACATACTGGGGAGAAAAACAATTCACTTCCGGACCATGGTATTTCGGAGCGATTATCTGTTTCCTTTTTGTCTTAGGCCTATTTATCGTTAAGAATAGAATAAAATGGTGGATTCTAAGCGCCACATTATTATGCCTTTTGCTGTCTTTTGGAAGACATTTACCCTTCCTTTCAGATATTTTCTTCAACTATTTTCCGCTGTACAATAAATTCAGGGCCGTTGAGTCGATCCTTGTCATCGCCGCTCTTTTAATACCGGTATTAGCGATTTTAGCTGTTAAAGAAGTCGCATTTCATACAGAAGATCCCAAGAAATTAACTAAACATCTATTATACTCACTTTACATCACTGGCGGGCTTTTGCTTATTTTGATTGCGCTTCCATCTGTTCTGCTGGATTTCAAATCAAGTAATCATAACCAATTTATTGAGCAGCTTAGTAAGGCTACCAATGGTGACAGGCCGTTCGCTGACAGTATCGCAAACGCCCTGGTACAGGATAGAATAAGCCTGGCGCGTATGGATGCCCTGCGCTCGCTTCTTTTCGTGTTGATCGGTGCTGGATTGATGTGGGCCCTAATCAATAAAAAGCTTAGTCCACAAATTGTATTTATTGTTTTGGGAGTGGTGATATTGGGGGATATGTGGAATATCGATCGCCGATATCTTAATAACGAGAAATTTGTTGAGAAGAATATCCTTGCGCAGCAATTCCAGCCAAGAGATGTTGATCGGTTGATTATGCGCGATACCGGACACTTCCGGGTATTTGACCTTAGTTCCGGCAGCCCTTTTCTGAGTTCAACACCCTCTTATTTCCACAAAAGCCTGGGCGGTTACCATGCTGCCAAATTAAAGCGATACCAGGAATTACTTGACAAGCAATTTAACGGCTCTATTAATGAGGATGTTCTTGATATGCTGAATACAAAGTATCTAATTACATCTGATGAAACCGGCCAAAAGCAGACTATACAAAACCGGGACAGTGCAGCAGGCAATGCCTGGTTTGTACCTAATGTTACTTATGTAAAAAACGCAGATGAGGAAATGTCGGCCATCAGTAGCTTTGACCCTAGACAAATGGTGGTGGTTTCCGAGGAGTTTAAACCGATGATTGATCTGAGAAGGGTTGGATATGACGAGAACGGATTTATCCGCCTTACCTCCTACCATCCAGATCTGATGACATATGAATATTCCTCCGGCAAGGATGCCCTGGCTGTATTTTCTGAGATTTACTACAAACCGGGATGGAATGCCTATGTAGATGGCGAAAAAATTCCATATTTCAGAGCTGATTATCTTTTAAGAGCTGCCCAACTGCCAGGCGGCAATCATAAGCTTGAATTTAAATTTGAACCTGCGTCATATTATACGGGAGAATTAATTTCGTTGATTGCATC
>NZ_JBKJUM010000099.1:0-5391 GCF_046590655.1 Daejeonella sp. | reverse complement strand
TTTATGAATACGTTAAGAAGGCGTGCTGCATTGCCTGGAAAGGAATCGGCGATGGAAATTACCGCTGCTCAACTGAATATGGATTTTATTTTAGATGAACGGGGACGGGAGTTATTAGGTGAGATGGATCGCTGGTTTGACCTGGTTAGAACGGGAACATTAATTGACCGTGTGAAGAAACACAATCCGGATGCTGCTCCAAATATTCAACCATTCCACGTCCTCAGACCCATTCCAAGTGATCAGATTGACAGAACTGAGGGAGGTGCTGCAAAATTTCCTCAAAATGCGGGATATTAATTATGAATATGAAATTAGAATCATCCAGGAGAAAATTTTTATCACAGTTAGGCCTGGCAGCCATCTCGATGCCGCTTTTTTCGTGCAGTGCAGTTAATGCCTTAACCGCTGCAAGAATTCCCGGATTGAAAGTAGGCTACTCGGCAATAACCTGGGGTGGAAACGATGTGTTAGCGATGAAAGAAATTTCCGAGTTAGGGTTTAAAGGAATCCAGCTACGGTCGAACATCCTGAAGGAATATGGCAAAAAGCCTTTAGTAGTCAAGGAACTTTTAGATTCACATAATCTCGAATTTCCTATGTTTTCAAGCGGAAACGCAAATATTAATACAGGAAATGACGAAGCAATAATTCAGATGCACCTCGAAAATGCAAAATTTGTGAAGGCAGTAGGAGGTAAGTTTATTCAGGTTACTAACTCATCACGTCCAAAGGACGGTATTCCAAGTCAGGCTGATTTGAAAAAATATGCCGGTTTGCTGAATGAAATAGGGAAGAGAACGAAGGATATCGGGATACAAACGACTTACCATAATCACATGCACCAATTAGGAGAAACTCCCCAGGAAGTGGACGTTATACTGGAAAATTGTGATGACGATAACGTTAAGTTCCTGCTTGATATTGCTCATTATTATCAGGGAGGTGGGGATCCGGCAAAGGCAATACGGCAGTACCAGAACCGTTTAAAAGCTTTACATCTTAAAGATGTGAGGCCGAAGGGAGGAACTGATCCTAAAGGCTACACATTTGTAGAACTCGGCCAGGGAAAAGTAGATCTTCCATCAGTATTCAACGCCTTGGATGAAATCAAGTTTAAAGGCTGGGGTATTGTAGAATTAGATTCGGTCCCGGATAAAGAAAAGTCGCCCCGGCAGTGCGCTGAGATAACCCGGGACTTTCTAAAAAAGGCCGGTATAATTAATAGTTAATTTAAATCGTTCCTTTATCATACCTTAAATATCTGTTTATAAAATAGAAACATGTTTAATAATAAATTTAAAATACTGAGTGTGATCATCTTGGTCCTTGTAACAGGTATAGGTTGTCAGCCGAAAATGGCTTCAATTTCTGCTAATCCAAATCAGCCAATGAATACACTAAGTTCGACGGAAAAAGGAAACGGTTGGATTCTCCTGTTCGACGGTAAGAATACTACGGGCTGGCGGGGGGCTTACAGGGATGAATTCCCAGCTCAGGGATGGAAAATTGAAGGAGGTGAATTAATTGTAGTTAAGTCGGATGGTCGGGAAGCTCGCAACGGAGGGGATATCATTACGAAGGAAAAGTATGATAATTATGAGTTAACTCTTGAAGCCAAATTAACACCCGGAGCAAACAGTGGCATAAAATATTTCGTGACTGAAAGATTGCCGAAGAGCCCCGGGTCAGCAATTGGATTGGAATTTCAGATTCTGGATGATGATTTGCATCCAGATGCCAAAATGGGTAAGAACGGTAATCGCACCATCGGTTCTCTTTATGATCTGATACCGGCCCGCTCTAAAAATAGCCGGTCTATTGGAGAATGGAATCAGGTTCGCATTATCTCAAAGAGTAATAAAGTTGAACATTGGCTGAATGGAATTAAAGTTGTAGAGTTTGAACGCGGAAGTCCTGCCTTCAGAGCCTTAGTAGCAGAGAGTAAATATAAAAATTTTGAAGGTTTTGGTGAGGCACCTGAAGGGCATTTGCTGCTACAAGACCATGGTGATGAAGTTCATTATCGCAACATCAAGCTTCGCAAACTATAAAATTTCTGGACGATATACTTAGTAAAACACCAATTGTAGAGAAAGCCCAGGGTGAGAAACCTATATTTAGCATAGACATGAATGCTCTGGGATCCAAAAATAGTCTTCGTTTATTAAATTGAAGATTATCAATGCATAGCAGGTAATTAAAAGCTAATCTGAATGCCGTCGCAACAACATTAAAATAAATTTATATTGACATGGAAAACAAATTAGAAAATACACGGCGTGATTTCATCAAAAAGGCTTCAATAGGCGTGGGAGCATTAAGTTTGGGTGCTATGGGATTTAGCGCCAAAAGTTACGCCAGGATAATCGGGGCTAACGAGCGTGTGCAGGTAGGAATTGTAGGATTCTCGAGTCGGTTTAAAAGCTCTCTTCTTCCTTCATTTATGAATCATGCAAAAGAATTAAACTTTGAGTTTGTCGGTGTTTCAGATATCTGGAACCGTCGTCGTGATGAGGCTGAAGCATTTGTGAAGGAAAAGACCGGCCAAAGCATCCGAAAGTTTCGAAATAATGATGAGCTGTATGCTTCTAAAGATCTGGATGCAGTTATTATCAGTACAGCGGATTTTCAACATGCTCTGATGGGTGTTGAAGCTGTACGTAATGGAAAGGACGCCTATGTCGAAAAGCCCATGGCTGAAACATTGGATGATGCTAAGGCAATTTTGAAAGCTGTAAATGAAACCGGTAAGATTGTACAGATTGGTTCTCAGCGTCGTAGCGCACCGAATTATATAGCTGCCAACGAATATATCCGTTCAGGTAAGTTCGGCGATATTACGATGGTTGAAATGTGCTGGAACGTAAATCAGCCGGGACGCTGGCGGGTACCCTTGGTTAAAGAAATTCGCCAGGAAGATACTGATTGGAACCGTTTCTTAATGAATCGTCCGAAAGTAGCATGGGATCCACGTAAATATTTGGAGTTCCGCTTGTTTTGGCCTTATTCATCAGGTATTCCTGGTCAGTGGATGTCACATCAAATTGATACCGTACATTGGTTTACTGGCTTAGATCATCCCCGGAGTGTATCCGCCAATGGTGGTATTTATATGTGGAAGGACGGCCGTACCAATGCAGATACTATGACCGCAGTATTCGATTATGGACCTCAAAAAGATATGAGTAAAGGTTTTCAGGTCGTGTTTTCGTCGCGTTTCCACAATTCGGCGGGTGAGACAAAGGAACTTTACTATTCAAATGGGGGTATGATTAATTTGGATACAAATAAAATTACAGCCGAGGGAGGATTAAATGCGAGGATGGCAGCTGAAATGAATATGAAACCCAATTTGCTGGAGCCTGCTACTTTGGCTAATCCCGCAAAAATGGAAACTGGGGCAAATACCGGGGGCGACCAGATGACCTCTTTGCACATGCGTAACTGGATGGAATGTGTCCGCAGCAGGAAAACACCTAACGCATCTGTTCAAGCTGGATATAATCATTCAGTAGCAAATATCATGACGCGTACGGCTTTGGAAACTGGGAAGAAAGTAACTTTTAATGATGCTAAGCAGCAAGTAGTTATAGGATAATTTCAATTTTCCAAGCCTGTACACATAACCCTGCTTTTCGCAGGGTTATGCCTTTTCTTTAACATTAATATGAGGCCATGCATTTGCAGGCTTATCAAGATTCATAAGACAATTAATATGACAAGAAATTTCCTTGTATTATTCTCGCTTGCAATGTTAGCGATAATAGGCCTGACCCGCTGCAATGCCCAAATGCCCCGAGGGAGTTCAGAACGTTTTAAAATAACGGAAAATAAGCTTGGGAAACGTATCGACATTTCTATAGATGGCAAACCATTTACCTCATATATATATCCTGATGAATTGATGAAGCCAGTATTGTATCCTTTGCGGACTTCACAGGGAACTCTTATTACCCGCGGATGGCCAATGGATCCTCGTCCGGGGGAACGTGTGGATCATCCTCACCACGTTGGTCTATGGTTTAATTATGGGGATGTTAACGGCCTCGATTTCTGGAATAACTCAACTGATATCCCTGCATCCAAAAAAAATGGATTTGGTACTATTAAGCATAGTGCTGTTCGCAAAATGACTGGAGGTAATAATAATGCAGAATTGGAGGTTACCATGGACTGGCAAAAGCCTGATGGAACGAAATTGCTTACCGAAGAAACTAAATTCATTTTCAGTGAAGTAGGTGCAACACGTACAATTGAACGCATCACCACGCTCAAGGCACTAGGTGAAGACATATCTTTTAAAGATAATAAAGAGGGACTTCTGGGTATTAGATTAGCAAGGGAGCTGGAACATCCGTCAAAAAAGGCGGAAATATTTACTGATGCTACAGGTAAGGCTACTAGTGTTGCTCAACTTAATAATGAAGGGATTATGGGCAAATATCGCAGCAGTGAGGGGAAAGAGGGAGATGATGTATGGGGTACCCGTGGTAATTGGGTGAATCTTAATTCAAAGATAGGAGCAGAGCCAATATCCTTAGTGATTTTAGACCATCCTACCAATATAGGTTATCCAACTTATTGGCATGCCAGGGGTTATGGATTATTTTCGGCTAATCCATTGGGTCAGAAAGAGATGAGCGCGGGAAAGCAAGAATTAAACTTTAAATTGCCAGCAGGGAAGTCAGTTACTTTCAGATATAAAGTGCTTATTCACTCAGGAAGTAATTTATCTGATGAGCAGGTTAAGGCTGAGTCTAACCGTTTTGCAGCTCAGAAATAGGAATTTAATTATTGCAGCTCATTTAAAATTATAAATATATTTTATGAAGAAATCAATCTACTGCTTGTCATTCCTGATAATTACGATGGTAAGCATACACTCCACAGTAAAGGCTCAGGTTAAACAAAAACCTATGCTAAATCATATCGCTCTTTATGTATTCGATCTTAAAAAGAGCACCGAGTTTTACAGAGACGTTTTGCAATTGGATGTTACACCGGAGCCTTTTAAAGATGGAAAGCATACCTGGTTTAAACTGGGCGATTATAGTCAGCTTCACCTGATTGAGGGTGCCAAGCAAATTTTCCCTCATGAGAAAAGCTCCCACTTATGTTTTAGCGTGAAATCTGTAAAAGAATTTATTACTCTTCTGGATAAGCGCAAAATTGACCGAATAAATTTTAAAGGTGATAGCAGAGCACCCACAGTGCGTCCTGATGGAGTTTCTCAAATTTATTTCCAGGATCCGGATGGGTATTGGCTGGAAGTCAATGATGCTAAATTGTAAACTTCTCCTTTAATGATCCAATTGTATTAATTTGGTATTACCTTTATCACAAACAAGTTTTTAACATTATGAAATTTAGATTTATTGTAACACTGGC
>NZ_JBKJUM010000113.1:0-24512 GCF_046590655.1 Daejeonella sp. | reverse complement strand
CAGTCACCATGAAGGATACAAAAGAGGGTAGTTTCGGTATTCGTGTTGCGCGTCAGCTCGAATTGCCTTCTAAGGAGGATGTGGTATTAACTGAAGCAAATGGCGGGACAACAACAGTAAAAAAGATGTCCAATGAAGGGGTAACCGGCAACTATAAAAGCAGTGAAGGGGTAACTGGGGAAGCGATTTGGGGCAAGCGTGCGAGATGGATGGATCTTTATGGCAGCATAGGAGATGAAAAAATCTCACTCGTCATTGCCGACCATCCTAAAAATCTAAGCTATCCCACCTACTGGCACGCCCGTGGCTACGGACTATTTGCAGCAAACCCGTTTGGTGTGAAGGATTTTACTCAGGGGAAACAGGAATTGAACTATGTCATTCCTGCTGGTAAATCATTGACATTAAGATACCGCATTATTATTAATTCAGGTACCCATCTGAGCGATGCCCAGATCAATGCTTATACCGATGAATTTGCAGCTAAGTATTAATTAAAATAAAAGAACAATCCCGCAACCCGGGATTGTTCCCGTTTATGGCAATTTGAAACTTCGGGATTGAAGCCGCTTTAATTCCAGCAGCCGGGTCCAGCTCTTCAGGGCATCAATCATTAAACCTAAGTGTATCATGAAAAATAAACGCAGAGATTTTCTAAAAATATCGGGTCTGGCTGGATTGACACTTGCCAGCGAAGGTGTTTTTGGAGGTATTTCCTCACATTCAAACAATTTTGATGGATCTGGATTAGATCCTGTCCTGAACGCTGATAAAATACAACAGCATCAGCAACGTGTCAATGAACAGATTAAGTTGGACTTCGAAAAGGCCAGGAGTATATTAAACCCAAGTCAAAAACAGCTTGATCATGGAATAGAGTTGCATAAAAACTCTTTGGTAATTGATGTTTACGGCTTTATGCCGCGGGCCTCTAATGACGGTGCTTTGCTTAGTGCAGCAATAACTTCTAAAGCTTCCCAGTTGGAAATTCAGGATATGCAGGAAGATATGTCTATGAGCCGTTTCGTCATTGATAAAAAGGAAAGGGACGAATTTCAAAATGCATGGAAAGCTTCAGGGGTAACATGCGTGATCCAGAATGCGGGTGAAGAAGGCAATGATGTGAAACGATTGCTAAAGCGTCTTGCGCATTTCACGTATACAACCGATATGATGAGGGATTTTGTTGGTAAGGCGGTTAGTCCGGAAGATATTATTCAGGCTAAAAAGGAAAATAGACATGCTCTTTATTTTTCAGGAAATGGTATTCCTTTACCTCAGGACTGGATTTCTGTCGAAGATGAATTACGGTATATCCGCATTTTCTTTCAATTGGGAATCCGAATGATGCATCTTACATACAATCGCAGAAATGTGATTGGCGATGGTTGTGCAGAATTGGCAAATGGCGGACTTAGTGATTTTGGCCGTTCTGTTGTAAGGGAGATGAACAGGGTGGGAGTAATTGTCGATATTGCTCATTCAGGATGGCAGACAAGTCTCGAAGCTGCACAGCTTTCCCAAAGACCAATGGTAGCAAGTCACAGCACTGTTGCCTCCGTAAACCATCATATCCGGTCAAAACCGGACAATGTAATTCGTGCGATTGCAGACACTGGCGGATATATAGGAATTTGCTGTATACCAAGATTTCTAGGGGAGACAGGAGACATTGCTGCAATGATGAAGCATATCGATTATGTTGTTAAGAAATTCGGCAGCGATCATGTGGCAATAGGAACAGACATCTCATATACTTCTCAATTTGCCAGGGAAGAAAACAGGAAAATCCCTTCTTACCCTCAGGGCAGAACCCGATGGGAAGCACTTTGGCCTGTTGATAATTTTAAGGAAAGCCCTGAAATGGTGCAAAGTATGTCCTGGACCAATTGGCCTCTTTTTACTGTTGGGATGGTTCAAATGGGGTATCCGGATGATGTCATTCAGAATATTTTAGCGGGAAATGCCCTGAGAGTAGCGAAGGCAGTGCTGGCTGTGTAATTGCAATATATGTTGGATACTCATCAGGGAAAGTGTGAAAGCTGCACTTAAATATCTGGAAAGACTAAGTGTGACCTAGGAATAGTGGTCTTGCTATGCGATTCAGGATTTAAGTACGGCGATCATAAGAGCCATTAAGAGATTATTTAGAAAAATATGAAAAGATGGAATTTTGGTGTAATTGGAACCGGTATGATTGCCGACGTTCATGCAAAGGCAATACAAAACTTAGATAGTGGTCGTCTGGCAGGCGTTTGCAGCTCTGATCCAGCTAAGGCGAATGTATTTGCTAAAAAGTACAATTGCAAGGCTTTTACAAACTATACAGAAATGCTTGCGTCGGATGAAATAGAAATTGTAACCATCGCAACGCCAAGCGGAAATCATATGGAGCCAGCTGTGGAGGCAGCGCGGCAGGGAAAACACGTGTTATGCGAGAAACCAATGGAAATATCTCTTGAACGCATAGATAAAATGATTGCTGCACATGCGAAAGCCGGCACTTATCTGGGGGGAATTTTCAATTACCGTTATAATGACACGGTGGCCTTGCTAAAAAAAGAGATTGATAAAGGCCGTTTCGGCAGAATCAGTTATATATCTGTTCATGTACCCTGGTGGCGAAGTGATGAATATTATAATAGCAAGTGGCGGGGAACATGGGCGCTTGATGGCGGTGGAGCCTTAATGAACCAATCAATTCACATGATAGATCTCCTTCAATACCTTGCGGGGCCTATCGAATCATTGCAAGCTTATATAGCAACAATAGGACATACAATCGAAGTAGAGGATACGGCAACCGCTGTTCTGAGATTTAAGAATCAGGCATTGGGCGGGATTTACGGATCTACGGCCTCATTTCCAGGCATGTTTCGCCGGATAGAAATTACCGGAACTAAGGGAACTGTAATTCTGGTGGATAATGCCATTCAGACATGGCAGTTCGCTGACCAAAATGAGCAGGATGTGCAAATTTTTAAATCATTCAAAGAATTTGAAGGCCAGGGTGGGGCCTCAGATCCATCGGCTATATCCTATTTATCCCACAAAAAAAATATTGAGGCATTTATCGAATCTATAGAAGCTGGAAGACCTTTTGAAATTAATGGAACCGAAGCCCGCAAAGCTGTAGAAATTGTGCTGGCAATTTATGCCTCAGCGAAAGAAGGAAAGCAGTTTTCATTTTAATTTTAAGGGGGTTTTACCTTATAGTTTCAGCTTAAATTTTTGATTAGCCGTTTGAGCAAAAACTTCATACATTCCGGTAACGTTCTCGCTATTTTTTTGACTAATTCATTGTGAAACAGCTGAAATAGCTACTATATTGCTGTATGATCATTTGGTGTTAGTACAGATAAGCAATACTCAGACTTTAAAAAAAATTATAGTCAAAACAACATATAACTGTATCTAAAAACAATAATAAATGAAAAATAATCGTCGAAACTTTCTAAAGATAGCAGGAATTACAGGGATTGGTGTTGCAGGGGCTGGTGTATTAAATGGATTAACGAACGCAAAGGACTTATCTGTGCCTTCTTCTGAAATTGAAAGCACAGATGAAAGCAAGCAAAGCATCATTGGTTTATATGGACCCTGGGCATATTCTTTAATTGAAAATAAAATACCCGCTTTTTCTTTCCGCAATGATAAATGGCAGAATGTTGAAAGATGGAGAGAAGTTGCAAAGCAGCGGCTGCTCGAAAAACTGGCAATTCCGGATATCGGCGGTGTACCTAAGGTGACCGTTAAAAAGCAGTACAAATATGATGGTTTACATATGGAAGAACTTAGCTGGCAATTGCCCTATGGCCGACCGACAGAGGCGATCTTACTAAAACCCGAAAATGCCAGTGGACCTTTGCCGGCCATTCTTGCGTTTCATGATCATGGTGCCAATAAGTACATGGGCAAAACCAAAATTACGAGGACTTCTGACAATCGTCACCCAGTTATTGTATCCCATCAAAAGGAATATTACAGCGATCTTGCCTGGGCAAATGAAATTGCCAAACGTGGTTATGTCGTTTTAGTTTCTGATGCTTTTTTGTTTGCAAGCCGAAGAGTGATGCTTGAGGATGTTCCGGCCCAGTTGAGGAAAGGCCTGAATGATGAAAATCCTGAAGATCCCAATAATATTAAAGCTTACAATACCTGGGCTGGAGAACATGAGCACGTAATGGCTAAATCCCTGTTCAGCGCCGGAACTACCTGGCCGGGAGTTTTTTTAGCTGAAGACCAGAAAGCCCTTGATGTACTATGCGCCCGTCCTGATGTTGATGCCAGCCGGGTTGGGTGCGGTGGATTATCAGGAGGAGGTATCCGTACAGTATTTATGGGAGGTGTTGATCCCCGGATTAAATGTGCTGTATGCATGGGATTCATGACAAATTGGAAAGACTTAATTCTTAATAAATCATACACTCATACCTGGATGACTTATGTTCCCGGAACTCCTAATGATTTGGATTTCCCGGAAATATTGGGACTGCGTGCGCCTCTTCCAACCTTGGTTCTAAATAACATAGACGATGGCTTATTTACTCTTTCAGAAATGAAAGCGTCGGATACCGTACTGGCTGCAGTTTATAAGAAAGCTGGTGCAGAAAAAAATTATAAGTGCAGCTTTCACCCCGGGCCTCATAAGTTTGATAAGAAGATGCAGGATGAGGCATTTGAATGGTTCGATAAATGGCTTAAAGGCTAATTGAAGCATTTAATTTGATCATTTTATATAAGGTTCGCTATCTGAGTCTTTGATAAATTAGCTTACAATTCACAAATATTTTTATATATGAAGCCAACAAAGAACATTCTTTTTATTGTATTTGCCTTGATTTTTTCTTTTGAATCTTCTGTTTCTCAAGACAAGATCTATCAAAAGAAATCTGAATCTATGCTTTGCGTAGGCAATCATTGGACTGAGGAGGAAGGGAAATCGTTTCTTGGTCAGATGAGGCAGTCATATACAACATCTGCAGCCTGGAAAAATCGCGCAAAACAGATAAGAGAACATATTTTGAAAGGTGCCGGCCTGGAAAAGTACCCTAATAAAGGCCCACTTAATCCTATTATGGGCGAAAAACGCGTTTTCGACGGTTATCAGGTACAAAATATTGCTTTTGAAAGTTTGCCAGGAGTGTATGTTACAGGAAGTCTATACACTCCGATAAATGCCAAGAAGAACCTGCCGGGGATCTTAAGCGTGGAAGGACATTGGCCTAAACCTGATGATTATGGAAGGTACCGACCAGAAGCACAAAAACGTCATGCAAGTATGGCACGAATGGGTGCAATGGTTTGGGCTTATGATATAGTGGGGTATGGTCAACTGGAAGAATTTGGATGGGTCCATAAACACCCGGAGTCTTTAAAGTTACAACTATGGAACAACATACGTGGGATCGATTTCTTGCTTATGATGGGAGCTGACCCTAAAAAGATCGCCATCACAGGCCCCTCTGGAGGCGGTACCCAAACTATTTTACTTACTGCCGTTGATGACCGTATAGCTGTGTCCGCTCCTGTAGTTATGGTATCCGCCCATTTTTTTGGTGGATGTGTTTGCGAAAGTGGCATGCCCATACATAAAAGCAGAAATTTTCAAACTAATAACGTAGAAATTGCGGCTCTTGCCGCTCCGCGCCCATTACTATTGGTTTCAGTGGGTGGCGACTGGACAAAAAACAATCCTACAGTGGAATACCCGCATACAAAATATATCTACAATTTACTTAAGAAACCAAATTTGGTAGAAAATGTACATCTACCAAAGGAATTCCATGGCTATGATGATAATAAGCGCATTGCGGTTTATCCTTTCCTTGCTAAACATTTGGGGCTGGATCTTAGGAAAGCCATAAATCCTGATGGAAGTCTAAATGAAAAAATGATTGTGATAGAGAATCAAAAAGCGCTCTATTCATTTAATGATAAGCATCCTTTTCCAGCCACTGGTATTAGAAAAAATGATGATGTGGTGTGGGAATAAATGACATGTTAAAGTAGCTTTTCTCATAAATAAAATAAGCACTGTATACTCGATAACACAATGAAATATTTTAGAAGATATAAAATCCTGAGCCTGCTTCCTCTGGCAGTTTTTTCCCAGCAATGTACACAAACCACAGCTTTGAAATCTGTCAGTGAAAAACCGGATTCTATATATTATAAAGTAGAGGATTTTGCATCTGTGGAAAAAATTGACGCTCATATGCATGTCCAGTCCGATGCTGATACCGTTTTTATAAAACAAGGAGAAGTTGATAATTTTCGCTTTCTGAATTTAAATGTATATAAAGAGTCTGGCAAGCCGATCCAAAGGCAACAGGAATTTGCAATCCATATGACCGAAGCATTTCCTGGCCGGATGGCATGGGGAACAACTTTTTCACTTGAAAATTTCAACAATGATGGATGGCAGCAAGAGGCCATTGAATATATAAAAAACTCCGTCTCTAAAGGGGCAATAGCTGTTAAAGTTTGGAAGAATGTTGGATTTTTTCTGAAAGATAAACAGGGCAAATTGGTTATGATAGATAACCCACGGTTTGATCCTGTACTTGATTATCTTGCTAAGAACCATATCCCTTTAATTGGACATCTAGGGGAGCATAAAAACTCCTGGTTGCCATTAGAAAAAATGACTGTAAATGGAAATAGAGATTATGCTCGTGCTCACCCTGAAGAGCATATGTATTTACATCCTGAACGGCCATCTTATGAAGATTACATCAATGCAAGAGACCATATGCTTGAAAAGCATCCGGATTTAATATTTATAGGGGCGCATTTGGGAAGTCTGGAATGGAGTGTAGATGAGTTGGCTAAACGGCTGGATAAATATCCCAATATGGCTGTTGACATGGCAGAAAGAATTTCTCACCTTCAGTATCAAACTTTAACAGATTGGCAAAAAGTGCATGATTTTTTTATAAAATACCAGGACAGACTTTTATATGGTACAGATCTTAGAAGTTCTGCTATGGATATTGTAAATAAGGGGATAAAGGAGCCCTCAGGAATAAAAAAACATAGCCATGAGGTTTGGCTTCGCCACTGGCGATTTTTTACAACAGATGAAAAAATGACTGTCCCTAAAGTGGAAGGAGAATTTAAAGGCTTAAAATTACCAAGAGAAGTTATTGATAAAATTTATCGTAAAAATGCCGAAAAGTGGTTACCTGGAATTTAAAAGTTTAGGGCAATAGACATTCTTTGAAATAAAATCAAGCAACATTTTAAACCTTATTCTCAATGGAAAATAACATCAGTATAAAAGCGGACGATGAAAAAATTGTAGCGGAGTCGGCATCTAAAATTGGAAATTACCGATGGTTCATTGCATTTCTTTTATTTGCCGCTACTACCATAAATTATATCGACCGGCAAATTTTTGGTTTGCTGAAACCTGAGTTGGAGGTAGTTTTTAACTGGACTGAAACTGATTACAGCAGGATTGTTATGGCATTTACAGCCTGCTATGCCCTGGGTCAATTATTCTACGGAAAAGTAATTGATAAAATAGGAACCAAACTTGGCTATACTATTTCGGTTACTGTGTGGAGTATTTCTGCTATGTTTCACGCTGCTGTTAGCAGCACCCTGGGTTTTGGAGTAGTTAGGGCATTTCTTGGATTAGGCGAATCCGGTAATTATCCGGCGGGGGTTAAAACAGTTGCAGAATGGTTCCCTAAAAAGGAAAGAGCTTTAGCCATTGGCATATTAGATTCCGGCTCTAATATTGGGGCCTGTGTAGGTCCGATATTGGTTCCATGGCTGTTGGCTGTATACGGCTGGCAAGCCGCCTTTCTCATCACAGGCTCTTTAGGATTTTTCTGGTTAATTCTCTGGCGCATATTTTATTTTACGCCAGCAAAGCAAAAAAGATTAAGTAAAGCTGAATTCGAATATATCCACAGCGATGAAGGTGACCAGGCAGAAGAATATACAGGGAACGTAAGTTGGGGTCAACTGTTAAGATTAAGACAGACCTGGGCCTTTATTGCGGGTAAATTCTTTACAGACCCAATATGGTTCTTCTTTTTGTTCTGGCTTCCATCCTATTTTACAACCTACTTTAATCTTAATTTGAAGGAGCCAAGCTTACCGCTTGTCATAGTTTATGGCGGCACCATGATCGGTAGTATCGGGGGAGGTTATTTGTCATCATGGCTGATTCAAAAGGGACAACCTGTTTATAAAGCACGGAAAATAGCATTACTGGTAGCTGCATTTTGTGTAATTCCAATCGTGGCCACAAGATATACTACGGATATGTGGTTTGTAGTAGCGTTAATAAGCCTTTCTGTTGCTGCTAACCAGGCATGGAGTGCTAATATATTTGCTATAGTTCCGGATATGTTTCCAAAGAAGGCAATAAGCTCTGTTGTAGGATTGGGAGGTATGGCTGGTGCAATTGGCAGCGTGCTTTTTCCTCTTTTTATAGGGTTTATCCTGGATTACTATAAAAATACAGGAAATATAATAGCGGGTTATAATATTATTTTCCTCGTTTGCGGAAGCTCATTTTTGATCGCCTGGATCATAATACATTTCTTAACGCCAAAGATGGATAAGGTTAAACTTTGATACCATAAAGAATAATATCAATCGGGAAATAATACTTACATAATAAGTCTACAACCCCTGTTTGATTGTCTGGTTTTTGTTCCCCATTTTATGATTAATGGAAAAACTAGCGATATTACGATTGAAAAACTCGTTACCGGAACTTCGCTGCTGAAAAATATTTATATATCCCAACTCTATGGCAATATCCTTATATATCTGATAATTTAATCCTGTATAGAAACGATTTTGATCAAACGTGTTATAAACGATATGCTTACTTGCATTTATAAAGACTCCATCACTTGCTTTGAATGTAAGTGAACGAAACTTATTTTTTGATTTAAGTAAGTTATACTCAAAAGAAAATGTGTAAGATAACCTTTCGATAAATTTATATCCTTCAATCAATGTATCATTCATGCTCTTTTTTATAAAGCGTTCTTCCATTCTGTAGCGATGGCCAAGACTAAATCCATTGAATTTTTGCTTGTAGTTTAAATCCTGATTTATCCTTATTTCAGGTACTACTAAGTTGCTTAAAGAAGAGGGGTCGCCTGGATGGGTAAGCACATAAGAAGTGCCTCCAGCCACAGTCCAATCATGGCCTAAATTATAATTGGCCTGAGTCCTTAACAAGAGCTGATTTTGTTTGATTGGTTTTATAAAGCTGCGTTCCTGTACGTCGCTCATGATGGACCATTTTGTGGAAATTTGAAATGTGCTGCTTAAGCTGAATAATGAAAATGTTTGTTTGTTTATTTTTTTGCCAACAGTTTGTGCCGACAAGCCAAATGATAAAAACAATAGCATTGAATTCAAAAAATAATTACGCAGGATAAACATTAGTATACGGATTAAAACAATAGAGTTGAGTGAGAGAACAACACTTTGGGTATTATCAATTCAAGATAACTACAAAAAGAAGAAATAATTATTTAAACTGCGGCAACGTTATCGGTTACGTTATCGCAGTTTAATTCAGCCAATTCATTTAATTCAACTGAAATTGTATGTAGCTTTCGTTCAGCGTTGTGTTTATTCCAATTCGAGGAATTTATGATGAATAATTTTAATAGCTGGATGCAAAAAACTACAGGGCTCATATTATCAATCATGAGATGAACAGGAAATAATGGACAGAAAACTACATGATATGATAAGATTGATTTTTGTTTTAGCGTTATTTTTAACCATTGATGTTCATGCTGCGGTAGTGGGGAGATTTAATTCTGTAAATTCTTCCGTAAGGGATAATTTGGTTTCAGACAGCCTGCCACTTGTATTGACGAACCACCGTGCCGACTTGGTTGAAAACAGGTTAAGAAATCAGGCGGTTTTAAGATTCGCAGCACAACAAATACCTGATAACCTGCAGGATTTAGATAAATACCGGACCCGGCTTAAAAATAGCATTATTCAGAAAACCGGACTTATCGTAAACCCTAAGCTCCCGCTGAATATAAAGGAAACGGGTTCAATTCAGATGAAGGGCTATAAAATTAAAAATATTGCATTCCAGACACTTCCGGGAGTATATGCAACAGCTAATTTGTTTATCCCAGATGGTAAAGGACCCTATCCTGCAGTGATAAATATGCTGGGCCATTGGCGAAAAGGTAAAAGTGAAAAGGACGGTCCGCAGCCACTTGGACATACTCTTGCTTTGAATGGTTATGTATGCCTGACCATTGACCCATGGGGAGCCGGAGAAAGAACTTCAGAACATGGAGTGTTTGAGTATCATGGAGGCAATCTTGGAGCTTCTCTACTTAATATTGGCGAGTCTTTAATCGGAGTTCAGATCTCTGATAATATACGGGGAGTTGATCTTCTGTGTTCATTGCCCTATGTAGATCCAGAAAACATTGGAGCAACGGGAGCGAGTGGAGGTGGGAATCAAACCATGTGGCTGGCTGCTATTGATGAACGTATTAAAGCTGCAGTGCCTGTAGTCAGTATCGGTACCTTTGAATCGTATATTATGCGGTCCAATTGCGTATGCGAGCTGTTAAATGACGGTCTCACCCTGACTGAAGAAGCAGGAGTCCTCTCACTTATTGCCCCAAGAGCGTTAAAAATGTGTAACCATAAACAGGATGCAGCACCTTCTTTTTTTCCTCTTGAGATGCAGCGAACATTCGATAATACTAGGCCGGTTTATAAAATGCTTGGTGCAGAAAATAATTTAAGCTCCCAGGTGATTGATAGAACCCACGGCTATTGGTCTGAAGACCGAGAAGTTATGTTAGGATGGTTCGATCTTCACTTAAAGGGTATCGGTACTGGAGCTCCTAAAAAGGAACTGCCTTTCGAGCTCCTCCCTGATGAAAAACTATATGTTTACCCCATCGGCAAGCGGGATCCGCTCATCACCACCACTCCAGCTTATAGTCAGAGACGCGGAAATGAATTACGGGCTGCATTTCTGAATGCAGCCGCCGTTAATGTTTCTGAGAAGCAGAAAGAGTTACGAAGCATTTTACGGATCAATGAGCAATCGGTCCTGCGCAAAGTACATCAATATCCAAGCCTTGGAGGCTGGGACCGCATGGCTTTAGAGAGTTCGGATGATAAGCTGATCCCAGTACTACACATGGCTCCTTCCGTTCCATCAATGGGTTATATCCTCATAAGTAACCCTGCCGGCAAGAAAGCTATTTCGTTTGAACAGATAAATGAATTGAAGAAGAAGGGACAGGGCATTGTAATTGTTGATTTGTCCGGCACTGGTGAGGTCTCCTCAAATAAAGAAAATTCGGGCAACAGGAGTATGGTACTCCATACCCAGTCGCGCTCTGAGTTATGGCTTGGAAAAACCATTTTAGGTGAGTGGGTAAAAGAGCTGGGCATAGTTTCCGAATTTCTTCGGTCAAACTACCGGGCTCAGAATATAAGCCTCGACGGCACTAAAGAGTCGGGACTTGCCGGCTTATTTTTGGCAGCTTTAGGAGGGCGTGTGGATGATATTGTTCTCCGGGATGCACCATTGAGTTATTTATCAGATACCGGCAGTTCAGTTGACTTTTTCAGTATGGGCATTCACCTTCCAGGATTCTTAAATTGGGGAGATGTGTCGCTCGTAGCCGCCCTGAGTGGAAAAAACATCGAAATAATTAACCCGGTAAGTATGTCGGGTTCCAAAATAAGTGGAAGCCGCCTGGAAGAATACCAGACGGAGTTTGCTAAATTAAGGACCCTTACCAGGCAAGAGGGTAAAACTATTTTTTATTAATTTATATAAGCAAATGAAGAACAATCGCAGGGCCTTTTTAAAACTTGCCGGAATAGCTGGTCTCGGAATGACCGGGTCCGGTTTAATTCCAGCGTATGCCAGCCCAGAGGATACAGGCCGGTTCTTTCCGGGGCATAACCTGGAAAAAAACCATATTCAAAAGTTTAACATGTCCGGCTATGCCGCTCCCAAGCTGGAAACAGTGCGCGTAGGTTTTATAGGTACGGGAAATCGAGGAACGGGAGCTGTAGTCAGGATGAGTAAAATTGGAGGCGTAGAAATAAAAGCAATAGCTGATTTACGACCTGAGAAGGCCAATGCGGCCAAAAAAAGAATTGAGGCATCTGGTCAGAATCCCAGGATTTACAGCGGGAACACAGAGGAGTGGAAAAAAGTATGTGAACGTGAGGATATTGACCTGATTTACATCGCAACTCCATGGGAATTGCACACTCCTATGGCTGTTTATGCTATGAATAATGGAAAACATGTTTGTGTGGAAGTGCCTGCCGCTACTTCTGTGGAAGAATGCTGGCAGCTGGTAGAAACTTCTGAACGGACCCGTAAACATTGTATGATGCTCGAAAACTGTTGCTATGACTTTTTTGAGCTGCTCACTCTTAATATGGCACGTCAGGGTTTCTTTGGAGAGATTGTCCATGCTGAAGGAGCGTATATCCATGATCTTCTTGAAGGGGATTTTTCAAAAGAAAAATACTACAATCAATGGCGCCTTAGAATGGACGCAAGCAGAAAGGGTAACCTATATCCCACGCATGGTCTGGGTCCAGTATGTCAGGTAATGAATATCAATCGGGGTGATAAGATGGATTTCCTGGTTTCGGTATCCTCCAATGATTTCATGATGGGAGAACATGCTAAAATGCTTGCCACTACTGATGATTTCTATAAGCAATTTGTAGATAAGCCTTTCAATGGTAATATGAATACAACTACCATCCGGACAAACAAAGGAAAGACGATCATGGTACAGCATGATGTAACCTCTCCCCGTCCGTATTCCAGAATTCATCTGGTAAGCGGCACGAAGGGAACTGCTCAAAAATACCCGCTGCCTGGCCGTATTTCTACCGGCCATGAAGGCTGGCTTTCAGAAGAGCAATTTAAAGCACTGGAGGAAAAATATACTCCTCCAATCATTAAGAAAGTGGGCGAACTCGCTAAACAGGTTGGTGGTCACGGCGGAATGGACTTTTTAATGGATTGGCGTACCATAGATTGTCTTCGCAACGGCCTACCTCTGGATCAGAATGTATATGATGCTGCCTTGTGGAGTTCTGTATTCCCTTTAAGTGAGTGGTCTGTTAATAATCGTTCGAACTCTGTTGAAGTACCTGATTTTACGGCAGGATCATGGAAGAAAAATGAACCTGTCGACCTGAGTATGGCTAAAGGTGGAAATACACAGGTGAAGATATAATCTGCAAGCGAGTTCACGTACTATTATTGCTTAAACCAATTTTAAAACAGAATTAATTATTTTTAAATGGAATTATTTATAAAAAACGAACCTATCGAGCTAGGTGAATCTGCCGGGAAAGCTGCCGCTGATTTAATCAGAACTACTATTGCGAATAAGGGCAGTGCCAACATTATTCTGGCAACTGGATCAAGCCAGTTTGAAACGTTAAAACAATTAATTGTAGAAAAGGATATCGACTGGAGTAAGGTTAACATGTTTCATCTGGATGAATATATAGGCCTGCCCGAAACTTCCGGTGCTAGTTTCAGAAAATATCTGAAAGAAAGATTCCTAAGCAAAGTTCCGGCATTAAAGGCTGTTTATCTGGTGGATGGTGAAGCAGATCCTGTAAAAGAATGTAACCGTTTGAGTACCATTATTGAGGCAAATCCTATTGATGTTGCTCTTGTGGGCATTGGAGAAAATGGTCACCTTGCTTTTAACGACCCGCCAGCAGATTTTGATACAAAAGAGCCCTTTATCATCGTGGATTTGGATGAAGCCTGCCGTAAGCAACAATTTAATGAAGGCTGGTTTAAATCAGTTGATGAAGTGCCAAAGCAGGCCATAAGTATGTCAATTAGCCAGATTTGTAAATCTAAGCACATTATTTGTTCTGTTCCTGATGGTCGGAAGGCACAAGCAGTAAGAGATTGCCTGGAACAACCTATAAGCAATAGGTATCCTGCAAGTATATTACAACTCCATCCAAGCTGCTCTTATTATTTAGATAATTCCTCTTCCAGCTTACTATCTGCCCAGGTTGATATAAAGAATTAAGAAAGAGATTGATTCGAGGATGGAATAATGGCATAGACTGGAAGAGATGCTATCTTTCAGTCTATGCTAGACAACCAGTGGCAGTGGCGTTTGAATTTAATCTTGTCACACCTCGTTAAGCTCCTTGTTAAAACGGCATATAATTATAACAGACATGTTAAAACGATTTCCTGCAAATAATAGGTCAGTCCTATTGTTCCTGGTTTTTTTAGTTTTTTGTGTTGGGATTTATATGCTTGGCAGAACCACAGATAGACGGGGTCATAGTCAAATTGATTCTTCCTTGATGCCATCTGAACCGGCTGCCCAGAACATGATTGTACAAGGCAAAGTCCTGGCTGCAAAGCATTGCAGTTCCTGTCATGTCCTGCCGGATCCATCGCTGCTTGATAAAGAAAATTGGCCGTCAGCCCTTGCTATGATGGCACCACGCCTTGGAATATTTTACCATAAGGAACAGTCATATCCGATCTTTACGGATATTGACCAAAGCTTTTATCCATCCAACCCTGCTATGAATTCGTTAGAATGGCAGAATATTATCGATTACTATACTACACTGGCACCGGCGGCATTAACTCCTGCAGTTAAAAAGCCTGTTAAAAGGGATCTTCCATTCTTTTCATTGGAATTACCGTCTCCCTTATTTTACAGAAGAGGAAATACCGCCTCTCTGGTTAAGGTTGACACCTCAGTAAAACCCCATCGACTGCTGGTTAACCGGTCAAGTTCAAATACACTTTTTCTGCTCGGTGATAAACTGCAATTACTAGATTCACTGGTAAATAATGGCCCTCTTGTTGACATCGATATTTCCGGAAATGATTATCTAATCACCAGGATCGGAACTAACCTTTTCGGGGATAATTCCAGAAATGGCGATTTAACACCTCTTAAAATCAGCAGTAAAGGGAAAATGAGTCCTGGCCTTGAGCCATTATTTCAAAATTTAGCTAGACCAGTTCAAGTTCAGTCTTCTGATCTTAACGGAGACCTGCGAAAAGACTATCTTATTTGCGAATTCGGCAACGTTAAGGGTTCCTTGTTTTGGTTGGAAAATAAGGGGGAGAAACAATTTTTGCGTCATGACATCAGAGCTTTTCCTGGTGCAACCAAAGCACATATTGAAGACTACAATCAAGACGGCAAGCCTGACATCTGGGTGCAATTCTCGCAAGGGGAAGAAGGTATCTTTTTATTTACCAATAAAGGGAATGGCTTATTTACAGAAAAACAGGTACTACAATTACCCCCTTCTTATGGTTCGTCTTCATTTGAAATAAACGACTTTGATAAGGATGGATTTCCTGATATTCTGTATACATGCGGTGACCGCGGTGATGGGATAAATCAGGTGAAGCCCTATCATGGCGTATATGTTTTTATGAATAACGGAAAGAATGCATTTAGTAAGCAATATTTCTATCCAATTAATGGGTGTATTAAAGCTATGGCGAAGGATTTTGATAAAGATGGAGATCTGGATATCGCAGCAATTGGTTTTTTTACAGATAACCAGCAGCCCGAAGAAGGTTTTACATTCCTTAGGAATAATGGGAATCTAAATTTTGACGCGTATTCCTTACCCCAGCAGGCCAACTTCTACAGGGCAACCACAATGGATGTAGCCGATATTGATTCGGATGGCAGGCAGGATATAATCCTGGGTCATGGATTTATTGGAACGAAAGCCACAGACGAGATAAAACCGCTCTTCCTGGTGTTAATGAATCGTTTTTAAGTTCAGGATAATTTTTTTGGCGAGCGTAAAAGTAATATAACTTATGAGCATGAAGACACAAAAAATAAAAATATTCAACGGTAAAATCTTAACCCCTTACCGCATGATTCCTAATGGCTCAGTGCTAATAACCGGAGACAAAATCACGGCAGTAAAAGAAGGAAATATTGATATAAGTGATGCGGTTGAAATCGATGCAAAAGGGAATTTTATTGCTCCCGGTTTTATCGATATCCATGTACATGGGGGTGGAGGCCATGATTTTATGGATGGCAGCGAAAATGCATTTCTAAAAGCTGCTGAAATCCACGCCCGGTACGGCACAACGTCAATGTCACCAACAACACTGACGTCTGAAAAGGAAGATCTGATGAAGACATTGGAATTATACGAATCAGCGGATCGAAACAATATAAATGGTGCGCAATTCATTGGTATGCACCTGGAAGGCCCTTACTTCGCTATGAGTCAGCGGGGTGCCCAGGATCCCCGGTATATCCGTGATCCTGATCCTGAAGAATACATGGATGTTCTGGCCCGCACAAACGTAGTGAGGCGATGGAGCGCAGCGCCAGAACTTAAAGGTGCTCTCCCTTTCGCAAAATATCTTCGTTCCAAAGGAATTCTGGCTGCATTAGCGCATACCGATGCAATATATGAGGAAGTGTTGGAAGGATTTGAAAATGGTTATACATTGGCTACGCACCTGTATTCAGGCATGTCAGGTGTTACCCGCAGAAATGCCTATCGTTATGCCGGAGTAATTGAGAGTGCGTATATTATTGATGAAATGGATGTAGAAATTATTGCTGATGGCGTTCATCTTCCTGCACCGCTTTTAAAGCTTATCTATAAAATTAAAGGTCCGGATAGAATTGCGTTGATAACGGATGCAATGAGGGGAGCTGGTATGCCCGAAGGTGAGAGTGTATTAGGAAATATGAATACCGGTTTGAAAGTTATCATCGAAGACGGGGTAGCAAAACTTCCAGATCGGACTTCATTTGCAGGAAGCGTCGCTACTACCGACCGTTTAGTCAGAAATATGATTAATTTGGCCGATGTCCCTCTTCTGGATGCAGTTAGAATGATGAGCACAACACCTGCCAGAATTATGAACATATCGGATAGAAAGGGTTCACTTATTGAGGGAAAAGATGCCGATATCGTAATTTTTGATCGAAATATCAATATTCAAAAAACGATCATCAAAGGCAGGCTGGTTTATTCCCTTAGTCCTATTCGAGATGAAAGTGCGATAAGCGAATGATAGAGTTGATCAGCACTTAATTTCTCCTTGTGGACTCCCTGGCAATAAGTGTTCCTGGCAAGATCACCTCATTTGGATGGAAATATTTTTTGTTGATATGTTTTAAAAGCAATTCACAGCCCGTTTTTCCGATGTTAAATGCAGGCTCGGCAATTGTCGATAAGGAAGGTGAAACAAGTGTGCAGATAGGATCATCCGTAAAACCGATCACGCCTATTTCTTTTCCTATTGCAATTTTCTTTTTTTTCAGTGCGACCATAGCACCTATTGCCTTCCTGTCATTTACCGCAAAAATTGCATCCGGCCTTTGTTCACATTCCAAAAGCTGGAAAGTATCAGCTTCTCCGCAACTCTGGTCAAAACCGGAATGTATTATCCATTCTTTTGAGGATAATAGGTGATATTTTTTCAGTGCATCCAGGTATCCGTTCAGCCTTTTCTCCGTAAAGTCTAATCCTTTCGGACCTGCAATATGAGCAATCTTAGAATAACCATTCTGAATCAAATGTTCTACAGCCTCAAATGCTCCGTTATAATCGTCCTGCATAACTTTCGAAGTTTCAATTTTACTGGCAACCCGGTCAATGAAAACTATAGGAGTTCCTTCATCAATTATTTCCTGGAAATGGCTGCATGAATCCGAGTTAGAAGAAACTGATACCAGTAAGCCATCCAGCCTGGAAAGTGATAAGTTCTGGATGATTGACAATTCCCGCTCAGATGAGTCATTGGTAATGTATAAAATGATATTATAGTTGTTGTTGTAGGCTACCTCTTGAATTCCGGTGATGACCGTTGAAAAGTAGTAGTTTGTGATGAATGGAAGTACTACACCTATGTTATGTGTGCTCCCCTGAGCTAAACCTGTTGCGTTGAAATTAGGTTTATAATTTAATTCCGTAGCAAGTTTGAGAATTTTCTCTTTTGTCTCTTTATTGACGTCATATGTATCTCTTAATGCTCTTGAAACGGTCGATACCGATACGTTCAGAATTTTTGCAATATCTTTTATCGTGACAACGTGACCCATAGTGTACAGATAGTATTGATCATTGGTAGCACAATATAATAATTTTACTTTGCGAGCGAGAAGAATAAACTCTGATTACACCCTGCTACTGATTTTATTTTTTTTGCCGGGCTGCGCTCGCCATGAAACACCAGCATCCTATGAATCATACCATCCTATGAATCCTATTTATTTTAATCGTAATTTTGCCCTCCTAATTATGCCATTCTGACTTCAAATCCCCATGGCGTAGTTGTTGTACAAGCATGATTTCAATACTACAAAATACATATGTTAGCTATTCTAAATAAACTTTTCGGAAGCAAATCTGATCGCGATATAAAGATAATTCAGCCTATAGTTGAAAAAACAAAGGAAGAATACGCCAAATTATCTGTTTTAAGCAATGATGAATTAAGGCAGAAGACCATAGAATTTAAGGCGCGGATTGCAGAATTCCTAACGCCTATTGACAAGGAGATAGCAGATGTACGCTTAAAAGCCGATGCAGCAGACCTCCCGATAAATGAAAAGACAGTTATTTATGACGAGCTGGATAAGCTCCAAAAGGATCGTGATAAAGAACTTGAGAAAGTGCTGATGGAAATCCTTCCAGAAGCTTTTGCAGTGATGAAAGATACTGCACGCAGGTTTACTGAACATAAAACTTTGGAGGTTACAGCAACGCAGGCCGACAGGGAGCTTGCTGCCAGGAAACAGAATGTAGTAATACAAGGGGATAAAGCGATACATCATAACACATGGCTGGCCGCCGGAACGGAAGTAACCTGGAATATGATCCATTACGATGTTCAGCTTATAGGTGGTGTTGTTCTTCACCAGGGCAAGATCGCCGAGATGGCTACGGGTGAAGGAAAGACACTTGTTGGTACGCTCCCGGCATACTTAAATGCACTTTCAGGACAAGGTGTTCACATCGTTACGGTGAATGATTACCTGGCACGACGTGACTCCGAGTGGAATGGGCCGTTGTTTGAATTCCACGGACTTACAGTAGATTGTATCGATAAGCATCAGCCAAACTCCGAGGAGCGTCGCAGGGCTTATGCTGCAGATATTACTTTCGGAACGAACAACGAGTTTGGTTTCGATTACCTGCGTGACAATATGACATTGAACCCGGAAAGTCTCGTTCAGCGTAAACTACATTTTGCGATGGTGGATGAGGTCGATTCAGTCCTGATTGATGATGCCCGTACACCATTAATTATTTCGGGCCCGATTCCCCGGGGCGACGAGCATGAATTCTATGAATTAAAGCCACGTATCGAGCGACTGGTTACCGCACAAAAGAATTTTATTGTTGATGTGCTTAATCAGGCAAAAAGGTCTATCAATGCCGGACAGGCAGGTCCGCAGGATGGTGGTTTAGCATTGCTTCGTGCATATCGCGGTTTGCCAAAAAGCAAGGCTCTGATCAAATTCCTGAGTGAGCCAGGCATGAAACAGGTGCTCACCAGGTCGGAGCATCATTACATGGAAAACCAGAATAAAGAGATGCCTACCGTTGATACAGAACTTTTCTTTGTGATCGATGAAAAAAATAACCAGGTAGAATTAACTGAGAAGGGTATTGAACTCATCACCACTTCAGGAGAGGATCCGAATTTCTTCGTGATGCCGGATGTAGGTACTGAGATTGCCGATCTCGAAAAATCAGCGCTTTCTACGGATGAAAAGATCGCGAAGAAGGATGAGCTGATGCGCGATTTCTCAATTAAATCTGAGCGCATCCATTCAATAAATCAATTGCTTAAAGCCTATACTTTATTTGAGGTTGATGTCGAGTATATTGTTGATGAAGGCAAAATTAAGCTTGTTGATGAGCAAACGGGTCGTATTATGGACGGGCGACGTTATTCTGACGGCCTTCACCAGGCGATCGAAGCTAAAGAAAACGTAAAAGTAGAAGACGCTACGCAAACCTACGCAACAATCACCCTGCAGAACTTCTTTAGAATGTACCATAAACTTTGTGGTATGACCGGTACAGCTACTACAGAAGCAGGTGAGCTTTGGACCATTTATAAACTTGACGTTGTGGAGATTCCGACCAACGTAAAAGGCCAGCGTACCGATCACGAGGATATGGTATACCGTACCGTTCGTGAGAAATACAACGCTGTAGCGGATGAAATTACAAAACTAACACAAGCCGGCAGGCCGGTTCTTGTGGGTACAACTTCAGTCGAGATCTCTGAGCTATTAAGCCGGATGCTGAAATTGAGAGGTATCAAACATAATGTACTGAATGCCAAACTTCACCAGAAGGAAGCGGATATTGTTGCAGAAGCCGGGCAGGCAGGAACTGTAACTATTGCTACAAACATGGCGGGTCGTGGTACGGATATTAAGCTTGGTGCAGGTGTTAAAGATTCGGGCGGTTTGGCTATTGTTGGTACTGAGCGTCATGAATCGCGTCGTGTCGACAGGCAGTTGCGTGGCCGTGCAGGTCGTCAGGGTGACCCGGGTTCAAGCCAGTTTTTTGTTTCCCTCGAAGATAATCTGATGCGTTTATTCGGATCTGAAAGGATCTCAGGCATCATGGTGAGAATGGGAATTGAAGAGGGCGAGGTTATCCAGCATTCAATGATTACCAAATCCATCGAGCGTGCGCAGCGTAAGGTTGAAGAAAATAACTTCGGTGTACGTAAGCGCTTGCTGGAGTATGATGACGTTATGAATTCACAGCGTTCTGTAATTTATGCAAAACGTAAAAATGCATTATTTGGAGAACGTCTGGACGTTGATTTGAACAACACTATTTTTGACGTTGTTGAAGATATCGCTACAGAGTACAAAGAGGATAATAATTTCGAAGGATTCCAGTTGGAGATCATTCGGATCTTCTCTGTCGATCCTGAAATTACAGACAAGCAATTTGCAGAACAAAATGCCCATAAACTTACCGACAATGTGTTTGCAAAGATCGAGGATTTCTACCATCGCAAGCTTCAAGCAGTAGCTCAACAAACACTTCCTGTATTGACGGATGTACTTAAAGAAAGAGGCGATCATATTGAAAATATAATAGTTCCTTTCTCTGATGGACTTAGACAGGTTCAGGTATCAACAAATCTTAAAAAAGCTGTTGAGACCAATGGCTTTGAGGTGTTCAAGGCATTCGAAAAAACAGTAGTACTAGCGCTTATAGATGAAGCATGGAAAGAGCATTTACGTGAGATGGACGAACTGAAGCAATCCGTACAGAATGCCGTCTACGAACAAAAGGATCCATTGATTGTATACAAAATGGAAGCCTTTAATATGTTTAAGCAAATGCTAGCCACTGTAAATAAGGATATTGTAAACTTCCTTTTCAGGGGGAACATTCCAACACAGGACCCGGAACAGGTTCGCGAGGCTCGTCCGCAGCCCCGCCAGGATATGAGTAAACTGAAAGTATCTAAACCTGAACTTTCTCAAAACGGCGTTCCGGTTGACGATACCAGAGAATTGCAAAAGGCGCGCCCTATCCGCGTGGAGCAAAAGATCGGCAGAAACGACCAATGCCCTTGTGGAAGCGGTAAGAAATATAAAAACTGTCACGGAGTAGGAGTAGATTAATTAATGGGCAAGAAGCTGATTATAGGTTTATTGTTAAGTTTATTTTTAGCACAGTATGCTGAAGCTCAGGAAAAGGGCAGGGTGATTGTGATAAAAGATCCCCAGATTGATAGCCTCATCGCAAAACGTCTGGCGCTGAGCAGGGCATCAACCAGTGGAAATTCCGTGACAATTTTGGGATTCCGGGTGCAGATATTTTCAGGCCTTGCCAGAGAAGACGCTTATATTGTGCAGACGAAATTTAAATCGCTTTACCCGAACATTACCAGCTATGTTAGCTATACCCAGCCAAATTACAGGGTTAGAGTGGGCGACTTCCGCACCATGCTGGAAGCACAGAAATTTATGAACAGTCTGCAAAAACAGTACTCCTCACTCTTTATTTTTGCTGAAAGAATAAATCCCCGATAATGCTTAAAGACAAAATAAGCCGCCTGGCCCAGGGCATTCACGCAGAAGTTGTTGGTAATCGCAGGCATTTACACGCCCATCCAGAATTATCGTTTCAAGAGTATGAAACTTCTGCTTTTGTAAAATCTAAACTCGATGAGCTCGGGATCAGCTATCAAAGCATGGCAGATACCGGCATCGTTGCACTTATCACAGGATCTAAGCCATCTGATTCGGTCGTAGCATTGCGCGCTGACATGGACGCATTACCTATTCTTGAAGCGAATGATGTTCCATACCGCTCCACAAAGGAAGGCGTGATGCACGCGTGCGGACATGATGTTCATACTTCTTCACTGCTTGGTACAGCAAAGATTCTCACTGAACTAAAGGATGAATTTGCCGGGACGGTTAAGTTAATATTTCAACCTGCCGAAGAGCGTCTGCCTGGAGGGGCTAACCTGATGATCAAAGAAGGTGTTCTTGAAAATCCGAAACCTCAGGCTGTCATAGGCCAGCATGTTATGCCACTCATAGAGTCTGGTAAAGTTGGTTTTCGGGCTGGTAAATACATGGCATCTACAGATGAAATTTATGTTACGGTACATGGTAAGGGGGGGCACGGCGCACAGCCGCAACAGAATATCGATCCGGTTCTGATTACATCGCATATAATAATTGCACTTCAATCTATTGTCAGCCGTGTGGCTGATCCCAAAATACCTTCTGTTCTTTCTTTTGGGAAAGTTCTTGCCAATGGCGCCACAAACGTCATCCCCAACGAGGTAAAGCTTGAAGGAACTTTCAGAACCATGGATGAAGAATGGAGAAGCAAGGCTCATGAAAAAATGAAGAAAATGGCTGAAGGTATAGCTGAGGCTATGGGTGGAAGCTGCGATTTCAATATTATGCGAGGCTATCCTTTCCTGATCAACGAAGAAAAGCTTACAGCAAAAACCCGCGCCTATGCAGAAGAATATTTAGGGAAAGAAAACGTTCTTGACCTTGATATCTGGATGGCAGCTGAAGATTTTGCCTATTACTCTCAGGCTGCAGACGCTTGTTTTTACAGACTCGGCACGGGCAATGAAGTAAAGGGGATTACATCATCCGTTCACACCCCGACTTTTGATGTTGATGAAGATTCACTCAAATTAAGCACAGGCTTAATGACCTACATTGCTCTAAAGCAATTGGGCAACTAGATTGCGGCATACCGCATGTACTAATACTATGAAGAAGCGTATCTTAATCGTCACACTGATACTTACAAGCATTACGGGTTTCAGTCAGGACATACCTCGTTTTAATCCAGATACAGTTTGGACAATAAATATCGATTCAGCGATAACCATTCAGTCGACACGCCTTACTGTGGAGACATTCATTAATGAAGTGATAAATGATACCAGTTTTTATAAGGCATTCAGCAGTATGAAGCAGTATTCGTTCACTGCTGAAAACAATGTTTTCACTTACGATAAGAAAAATAAAGTTGAAGGCAGCATATACCGCAGGATCTTTCATAACAACAACGGACCTTATAAAATGCAGTTCCTTGAAAAGCGTGACCAAGGAAAGGTTTATAAAAAGAACGGTAAATATTCACTATACACTGTGGAGATGTTTGACTATATCTTCATGAATGCCTATAACTCTGATTTTACTCCTTCAGAAGATTTTGGCGGGACAAAGGAGAGCAACGAATCTTACAAGAATAAGCTAAAAACCCTCATATTCAGTCCGGGCCGTCCGGTAAAAGGTATCCCCTTCATCAGTAATAAAACTGCCATTTTCACTTCAAATATGCGCCAGTATTATGATTACACTTTTTTCCGGGGTACTTATCTTGATTCAATTCCTGTTTACATCTTTAAGGTAAAGATCAAACCGGGGCTGTCAAACTGGACTCAGGATGGCATCATGATAAAGGAGTTGGTTACAACCTTTGACATGCGTAATTTCCAGATCCTCGGACGCTCTGTGGATATGAAATATGATAACCTGGCTTTTGATTTTGACGTAAAGATGAATATTGAGCTGGGCTATTTCGGTGAAGATAAAACTCTTTTGCCAACCAAGATTAGCTATCAGGGGAATTGGGATATTCCTCTCAAAAAGGAAGAAAGAGCTAGCTTTTTGATTTTGCATAAAGGGTATAAATTGGGGAATTAGGAAATAAGACGATCAGCAAATTAGCAAATTTGGATGCTCGGTTCAAAAGAGCAGTGCATATTAATAGTGACAGATATGTCGACCTAAATTGCTCATGTGCTCATTTTCTAATTTGCTCATCACTAGTGTCTGGTAAAAAGATTTTGCTTTTCGACCCCGAAGGTGGTCACATGTGTCAGAAATTTTCACATACGACCACCTTCGGGGTCGGGAAAAGGGCTAGAATTAATTCTTCTATAAACATCTGACCACCTTCGGGGTCAAGCC
>NZ_JBKJUM010000125.1:0-13246 GCF_046590655.1 Daejeonella sp. | reverse complement strand
CAGTCAGCAATCAATCATCTTCGTCGTTATGGGGTTGATACTCAATACGTAGCCAGGGGCGGCAATAGACTTGGAATTTATTTCCTGGAAACGGGTGCCTCAATGCGTGCTTCCCAGGTAATTTATGATCGCGCTGACGCTTCAATATCAGTTGCAGATGCTTCAGAATTTGATTTCGATGCTATTTTCGAAGGCGCAGACTGGTTTCATACAACCGGCATTACTCCTGCTTTAAGCGATACCGCTGCTGCGTTAACTGAAGCTGCGTTAAAAGCCGCGAAAGCTAAAGGGATCACAACCAGTATCGACCTTAACTACCGGAAAAAACTTTGGAGTAAGGAAAAGGCAAGGGAAGTGATGACCAGGCTTTGCCAGCATGTTGATGTGTGCATAGGCAATGAAGAAGATGCTCACGATAGTTTAGGTTTTACAAGTAAAGGAACGGATGTAACCAAAGGAGAATTGAATCTCGAAGGTTACAAGGATGTTTGCAGGCAGCTAAAAGAAAAATTTGGTTTTAAATACGTGGCTTCAAGTTTAAGAGAAAGTCACAGCGCATCTGATAATGGATGGTCTGCATTGGTGTATGACGGTTCTGAGTTCTACCGAACTAAACAATATGAAGTTCGTATTGTGGACCGGGTAGGTAGTGGGGATTCATTTGCAAGTGGTTTTATTTACGGATTGGTAACCGGCATGAAAATGTCTGACGCCGCGGAATTCGGTGTTGCTGCATCTGCTTTAAAACATACTATTCCTGGTGATCTCAACCACGCTACACTATCTGATGTAAAAGCATTAGTTGGCGGCGACGGTTCGGGTCGTGTTCAGAGATAATTAACATTCAACGTATAATCGAACCCACCTATCATTTAATAGGTGGGTTTTTATTAACATAAATATTAATTCCGAAATTATGATCATAGACAATCTTGATAACGCTGCAAAATATTACGGCGTTCATCCACTTTTCGAGAAAGCATTTGAATATATCAATAGCCAAGACCTGAAAAATTTCGAGCCTGGCAAATTCGACATCAGCGGAGGACTTAGTGGAGCTGTTGTTGAAAAACAAGGTATGACGGCAGAAGAATCTGCTGCGAAATTTGAATGCCACGACAATAATATTGACATTCAACTATGCATCACAGGCCCCGAAGCATACGGTTGGCGCCCTCGTAGCAGCTGCTCATCCCCTAAAGGTGAATATAATTCTGAAAAAGATGTTTTGTTTTATGATGATGCACCTGATATGCACTTCACACTAAATGACAATCAGTTCGCGATTTTTTTTCCCGAAGATGTTCATGCGCCTATGATAGCAAACGGGGTAGTTAAGAAAATGATTATTAAGGTTAAAGCCTAGTTAATAAAGGAACTAAGAGCCAGGAACAAAGACTGAAATCCCAGGTAAGCGACGATTCTTTCTTGCTCCTTGTGCTTTGTTTCTCTTATTAGCCGTAGACATACCTGTCAAATTCCATCATCAGGGAAAGTGTAACTGGCCCTGGTTTGCCATCGCTCAACATTCTACCATCAATCTTAGTAACCGGCAAAATATTTTTGGTAGTACTGCTAATAAAGGCTTCTTTTGCATGCCTGAGATCATCTATTGTTAATTCACGCTCATATATTTTGAAGTTTTGAGACCCAAATTCAAGGATGTGCTTACGGGTAACCCCTTTTAAGATATTGCTCCTGGATGTCAGAATCTCCTCCTTTTCATTTACGAGGAAAAAATTAGCTCTTGGACATTCACGCAACATGCCATTATCATGGTAAAGAATATCGTCGTCGCCTCTCTCTTTCAATACAGGCTGCAACCATATTGCCTTTAGATAGTCGAGTGTTTTGGCGGAAGCGAATTGACGCTGATAATCGTAGGTCATGAGGCCAATGGATTTTGAAAAATCCCTGTCAAAAACAAAGTCCTGCTGAGTTATTATAATATTTGAGTCGGATGCAATATTAAACCCGTCGGGCGAATATCCGCCGGTCAACGTAATCCTTACTCCTGATTCGGGCAATTTGTTTTTATCAATCAATTCAAACATGCGCTCCGTTAATTTACTCCGGCTTTGTTTTACGGGTAAACGCATTTGTTCTGCAGAACTAAAAAAACGGTCTAAATGATCTTCAAGAAAGATGGGCTTTCCAGCAACAGTTTTTAAAAAATCGAAAATTCCATATCCTCTTTGTATAGCGAGATCTGTAATCTTTAGTGTTGCTTCTTCTTCTGAAATTATCGAATCATTGACAAAAACGTACATATGTGAATTTATAAGCGTTTATATTTTTTTAGGATCGGTATGACTTTGTCAAGCGGCAGAGCTTCTACGGATCGGGATGAGCGGCCTGTCATTTTAACAGCGGCAAATAACGAATTAATGATTGCTTCCTCTGTTGACTCAATTGCAGCCATAAAAAGTTGAGATGTATAATCGTTATGGAGGACACCGGCAGTGCTAACCGGTGCCGGAGGCTGATGAGGAATCCGTAAAGGTGCTGCGGTTGAAAATGCAATGACGTAATCCCCGCTGCCGTTGGATGCTATCCCTCCAGTTTTTGCCATACCCATAAATGCCCTTTTAGCAAGCCTCTCAAGGTTTCTTGCGTCAAGTGGAGCATCAGTTGCAACCACCATCATACATGAACCATCGACATTATTTAACACTCTGTCACTGAAAGAAAATTTACCAAGCTCCTCTCCTACTGGTACTCCATCAATTTGAAGTACACCCCCAAAATTAGTTTGTACCAGAACACCAACTGTGTAGCCACCTAAGCTCTGAGGCAATTTCCTTGAAGAGGTGCCGATGCCGCCTTTGAAGCCAAAACATACAGTCCCGGTACCTGCTCCAACAGAGCCCTGTTCAACTGGCCCATCCTTCGCATTTCTTATTGCATTCAGCACATCTGCTTTACTAACATGCCGACCGCGTATGTCATTGAGAAAGCTATCATTGGTTTCACCAACAAGAGCATTCACGGACTGCACAGCTTCGTTTCCGGGCTGAGACAATGTATGATCTATCACTGCTTCCATTGCCGCTGCCACACCAAGAGTATTTGTAAGTATAATGGGAGTTTCCAGGTTACCTAATTCCTGAACCTGTGTGCTTCCTGCAAGTTTCCCGAAGCCATTACCGCTAAAAATGGCCGCCGGTAATTTTAACTGAAGAAGATTACCGGCTTGAGGTATTATAGCTGTTACACCCGTTCTGATTGAATCACCTCTAATTAGTGTCTGATGCCCCACCATTACACCTGAAACATCGGTTATCGCATTCAGTTTGCCGGGGTATAATACTCCAATTTTAAGGCCGAGGTCGCGGGGAAGCACAATTTCCTGCGCAAAAACGCTAAAGGGTGCAAGAAAAAGCAGTGTACAAAGTTGTCGTTTTTGCATTGATACAATATTAATCAATATTCCCGATTTCAAAAGAATATCCAAGACGGGACCAGGGCTGACAAGGCGGGTATTTTAATTTAGGAGATAGAAAACTATATTGCAGAGGATATCTCATAATGATCGTCCTGGATAATCACTCCCGCTAAACCTGATTTAATCACAAAAACACGAATATTGAAAACTAAAATTCTAAATACCATTTTTACATTAGTCCTTTGCCTGGCAACATTGGAGGCGGCAGATGCCCAGACCAAAAGAAAGATCAGTAAGATATTCAAGGCATCCGAGATCGTAAACAATCATTACACCGGTTTTGCATTATATGATCCTGTTAAGGAAAAAATGATATATGAACTGGATGCCAATAAACCTGCAATTCCCGCATCCAACACCAAGCTTATAACTCTTTATACAGCGCTAAATATGCTAGGGGACTCCATCCCTGGTTTGCGTTACATCACAAAAGGTGATTCACTCATATTTTGGGGTACTGGCGACCCTTCTATGTTGCATCCAGATCTAAACTCAACGAAAGTTTACGACTTTTTGAAAAATTCAGGCAAGAAATTGTTCTATTCTCATAGCAACGCAAGCTCGGAGTTTGTCGGTTCCGCTATTTACACTATCGCTATGGTCTCTCTCCCGATCGGCGTAAATAATGCGCAGGCTTACGCAGGGTCAGATGGAAAAGTTCGCCTGAAACCGGAATTTTTGAATGCATATTTAAAACTCGATACCTCTTATCGTCCAAGATCTTTTACGGTGCAGCGTGATGAAAGAACAAACACGTTCAGTTACCCAGCGATGAGTATGCCTGCAGATTTCACACAAACTGTATATCTTGTGCCGGGCGCGGAATTAACGCAACAGACGTTAAGTGAAGTGCTAGGAAAACCCGTAAATGTTATAAGTATGGCTTTGCCGGTTAGTGCCAAAACAATCTACAGCATACACGCTGATTCTCTTTATAAAAGGATGATGCTGCCCAGCGATAACTATCTGGCAGAACAAATTCTTTATTTATGCTCCTCAACCCTTCCTGGTCCTTTGAGCATTGAAACGGCTATTGAGCATAGCTCAAAGATTTACTTAACCGACTTACCGGATCTTTTTCAGTGGCGGGATGGTTCCGGTTTGTCAAGAAACAATTATTTCAGTCCCCGATCTATAGTCAAAATGCTAATTAAGATCAGGGATAAAATTGGCGACGAACAAAGGCTACTTAACATGTTTCCTGTGGGAGGGGTTAGCGGCACATTGCGGACTGCTTTCAAAACAGATAACGGAGTGCCGTTTGTTTGGGCGAAAACTGGTACTCTATCGAATGTTCGCATCCAGGGTGGATACCTTGTCACTCGTAAAGGGAAAAAATTCATCTATTCATTTATGAATAATAATTTCCTTGTCCCATCTGCAGATATCAGTAATGAGATGGTAAGAATAATGACTATGATCCGCGAGAAGTATTAAAATTAAACCCATAGCTAAACACTATCATCCTTATACACTTGTTTATTAAAGTACAATCGATTAAAAGAATTGACGTAATGAGATAATAGAAAGAAGAAACTTTCATCTGGACTACGGTTTCAAACTTTCAATATCCGTAAGTATTTGACAGCACTTTTGCCGGCTGATTCAGATCTACTTTGTAACCGTTTATCACCGCATAAACTGGCTTTCCGTCTCTGGTAAGTAGGAATTCCGCATTTTGACCGATTCCAGCAGCCTGCACCTGATTTTCAGAGTTATTTGTAAGATTCAGCAGCCTGTTTTTTATCGCGCCTGTTGGCGATTTACCATTTAACCATTTAACAAAAAGATAGCCCTCCTTTATCAAATCTAGTTCCTGCTGAGGGTTCAGCTTGTCCCATTCAGCCCTGGTCATTGTTTTAATTTTAGCCGGAGTGAATTTCAGTCCTGTTGCGTCGATCTCATCGTAACCGAATATTAGTTCCTGATCTCCCAACTCAGCGATGCGACCGCTGAATGTCATGCTCGAGTTATCTGCTGATTTTAATTGAGTACGGTTTATTCCCAGGTTTGTTTTAAACTCATGGCCTTCTTTATTGATGGTCACATTTTTCACAAACACATCATACAGTGAGTTGTCATTTTCAGGGATCAGGTCGTAATCTTTGAGCGCTTCCCTTTCATACGAAGCGGTAGCTATAGACTCAAAAGCAGTTAGCAGAGCCAGGAAATTGAGTTTACGAATGAATTGTTTTTCGGGATCCTGGTAAAATCCTCCTGACTCTATCAGTATAGTCGAAATACCCATTCCCTGGAAAGTATCTCCAAAACAACGAGGGTCGAAATCATCGTTATATTTAGCAACGTTCCCCCGAGATTTGGTCTGTAATGCTTTATTCATAGCTAGGATGATCTGCGTAGCTCGTTTACGAACCGCATTCATATCCTTTGGATAATTATAAGCAGGCGCGAGGAATGAAATAGTCGCAGAATTTTTTGAACGGCCCGATGAGTAAAGGTAATTCTGGTCATGTAAGTTGAAGCCAATCTCTGGCTGCAGTTTTTTGGCCAGGCCCATAAGCGCTCTGCCTTCGGGCGTTACGAGCATACGGGCATCTCTGTTAACATCAATCTCAAGATCATTTCTCCTCTTCCACGCCTGTGCGCCATCAGGATTAAGCATTGGTACAAAATGCAGCTCAAGATTATCAAGAATTAATTTTCGTAGGTTGTCATTATCATCTGAAGCACCCAGGAAATTGAACATATCGAACAAAGCCATAGTGGCTGTTGATTCATCGCCGTGCATTTGCGACCACAGCATCACCTTCATTTTACCCCGTCCGGCAGTCAGATGATTAATGCTTCTGTCGCCTACGGAAATACCTATTTCTTCTTTGGTGACGAATTTCGAAGTAACATGCTTCTGGATCAAAGGCATCATTTCCGAATGTTTCATAAACCTGTCCGTGATAGCAGGTTCTTTATATTTATTATATTGAGCCCAGACTTTTTCCACCGCAGCGCTATTTTGTACGGTCTGAGAAATCGCAAAGTGTGATGAAATAAGCAGAAGGTTGAATATTATCAGTAATTTCATTTTCATAACCAGAATATTAGCTACCAGGCAAGTTTAGCCGTTAAAAATACAATTGTAACTTTAATTATATCAATTTATTATGAGCCTGCAATTGCCCGCAATTCTTATTACTCTTTCAATGATGATCTTTTCTTCAGATAACTCTTCAAAAAATCCAGAACGGTTAATAGAACAGATCAATGCTGAATTCGCGAAACAAAAAGGAACATTTGCTCTGGCCTTTAAGAACCTTCAAACCGGTGAAGAAATCCTGATTAACGAAAAATTAAACTTCCATGCTGCCAGCACCATGAAAACGCCCGTTTTAATTGAAGCTTATAAACAAGCAGCGGCAGGCAAATTCATGATCACAGATCCTATCATGGTAAAAAATGAATTTAAAAGTATCGTTGACGGAAGCCTATATTCTCTGACTGCAGGAGACGACAGCGATACGGTACTCTACACAAAAATTGGAACCAAACTTCCTATTTATGATCTGCTTTATTTAATGATCATTAAAAGCAGTAACCTCGCTACAAATATCATCATCGACCTTGTTGGGGCACAAAATGTGAACAAAACGATGCGTAAAATGGGCGCAAAAAATATTCAGGTTTTACGGGGCGTGGAAGACAGCAAAGCATTCCAGAAAGGGATGAATAATACAACTACTGCTTACGACCAAATGTTGATCTTCAATGAAATGGCAATGGGCAAAATTATCGATAAAAAGTCTTCCGATGCGATGATCAATATTTTACTCGATCAGGCATTTAATGATAAGATTCCGGCGCAGCTTCCAAAGGATGTAAAAGTGGCACACAAAACCGGTTGGATCAATGGAATAAACCATGATGCAGGAATTGTTTACCTTCCCGATGGCAGAAAATACGTCCTCATATTATTATCTAAGGAACTTGTTGACGATAAGGCTGGAATAACGGCCATGGCGAATGTTTCCAGAATTATCTACAACTATTTTATTGCGCAGAAATAAACAGTATCGTAATTTGTTTATCACTTCATTATAAATCTTAATTTCATCCTGTTTCACAAACGCCGATATGAAAAATTCAAGCATGAGGTTGATACTTACCACAGTCCTTTCCGCATTAATCATCCTGAGCAGTGCCTCAATGATCATAGAGGGCCCATCCAAACAAACTAATGCGTCAGTAAAACTCATCATCCTTGACCCCGGCCACGGACATGCAACATTTATGCAAGGATTTATGAACCCCGAGATTCACCCTGAAGTGCATGTTTATGCACCAGCCGGACAGGATGTTCAGCAATATATAAATTCAATAGAAAGGTCAAATTCCAGAAAATTTAATCCTACTCACTGGAAATTGGTTGTATATACTGGCACAGATTACCTGAAAAAGATGCTGACTGATAAAAAAGGAAATGCTGTTCTCATTTCCGGAAACAACAGCAAAAAATCGCTCTATATAGAAAGTTCTGCAGAAGCAGGTTTTCATATTATTGCGGATAAGCCTATGGCTATTACCGATTTTAAATCGCTGGAAAAGGCATTTAATATTGCTGAACGCAAAAGTGTGGTATTGTTCGATCCAATGGATCTTCGATATGATATCAGTAATATCCTGCAAAAAGAGCTTGCCATGATGCCAGTTTTATTTGGCTCGCTGCTAAAAGGAACGTTAAAGGACCCAGCCCTGGTTCAGGCAAATCTTCATCATTATTTAAAAGGTCCTGCCGGACAAACCGGTATAAGGCCTGCCTGGTTTTTCGACGTTGGACAGCAAGGGCATGGCATTGTTGACGTGAGCACTCATTTAGTAGATTTAAATCAATGGCTAGGCTTTCCCGGAACTACTCTGAATTATAAAACTGACATCAAAGTTATTTCGTCGCGGGAATGGCCGACAAAACTAAGCCCATCGGAATTCAGACTCGTTACCAGGGTAGATGAGTATCCTGCCTATCTTAAAAAGCACCTTCAGGACAGTACGCTTTCAGTTTACTCAAACGGGGATATAAACTATACACTTAAAGGAATCCACTCAAAAGTAACAGTGCTTTGGAATTACAAAGAACCACCCGGAAGCAGTGACACACATTATTCCTTAATGCGAGGTACAAAAGCAAATCTGGAAATCAGACAAGGAGCGACTGAACAGTATAGAGCAACATTATTTGTCAGACCACAAAACGGAACTGATCCAGCAAAGTTCGAAGATTTAATAAAAGTTGCTCAGCAGCAGCTGCAACAAAAGTATCCGGGAACGGAATTCGTAAAGAGAGGTAATCAGTGGGAAGTAAAGCCCGGTCAATTTTTGCGTACAAACTCAGCCGAGGTCGCTGTCAAATATATCAAAGAAGGTAAAATGCCTGAATGGGAAGCCCCGAACATGATTGCAAAATACTTTACAACGATAGAGGCGTTGAGGAAAGCGAAAAAATTCAACGAGGATCCAAGATAAAGGAATCAGCACTGATCCTAGTTATTCCCACGCTAGTCTTTAGAATTAGGGATCCCTCTCACTAACATACCCTCGGTCTTGTCTCTTGGTTCTTGGCTCTAACCAACCGCGCGATCCAAATGCCATACCATCCCTCTTAGTATCGACCCTTAAAAATGTGATCAGAACGGCTCTGATTTCCAAGGGGACGCAGTGGAATCTGCATGCCGCCTGTTTGATCAAGCCAATTGAAAATTTCCTTCCTGAAACCTAATGCGCGCTGTTTGTGCTCGGGTTTATTGATTAGATTATTCATCTCATATGGATCTGCCTTGAGATCGTAAAGTTCGTTTGTATCCCAGATTCCATAATTATATATGTATTTATATTGATCCGTTCTAACCGCAAACATGGATGGTGTTTGAGGAAAGTCGTATTCCCAATAATACTCATAGAAAGCCCGGTCGCGCCATTCCAGAGCTTGCTTTTTCAATAACGGCATAAATGAACTACCCTGAAAATGGACAGGCTTTGCAATTCCGGCCATATTAAGAATTGTTGGAGCAATATCAACATTCTGTATAACCTGGTCCACTTTTGTCAATGGCTGTATAAAGGAAGGGGCGTAAACGAGTAAAGGCACGCGCATCGACTCCTCATAAGCATGGCGTTTATCAATCAGACCGTGTTCACCGAAACTGAAACCATTATCACCCATGTAGAAAACAACTGTATTCTTCAAAAGATTATTGTTTTTAAGATAGCTGATTACCGTACCAATACTTTCGTCAACTCCCATCAAAGTTTCCAGATATGCAGGGTAGAAATCATTAAATGTTCGGGCTCCGTGATACATAAAATCAACTCCATGCCACGAATACCGCTGATGCCGCACCCATTTAGGAATGTCATTCTGATTTACCGGATATCCCCCCTGCGATTCAAAGTTTCCTTTCTCCTTCCATAGATCCAGATATTTAGCTGTATCTGTCGCTGTTATGAACATAGATGGAGGAGCCTCAAAAACGAGGTTCTTATACATTCCCTTATGACGTCGGGCGGCCTGAAATCCATCATGGACACCTTTGTGCGATAGATAAATGAAAAATGGCTTAGACTTGTTTCGCTTGTCCAGAAATTCGATTGTATAGTCTGTCAGGAGATCGGTAACATACGCACTGTCCTTAAATACTTTTGTTTCTCCATTCACAAACAGGGTTGGGTTGTAGTAAATACCCTGACCCCGGAAACTAACCCAATAATCAAAACCCTTTTGCTTTTTCTCGCCCCCAACTCCCATATGCCACTTTCCAAGGAATGCTGTTTGATAACCTTTTTGTTTGAGATATTCGGGGAAAAACCTAAGGTCCTCGGGAACAGGAGATTGATTATCCACGACCGTATGGGCATGGGGATAAAGTCCGGTCAGTATCGAAGCCCTGGAAGGTGAACATAGGGCTGTAGCTACAAAAGCATTCCTGATATGTGCCCCCTGAGCGGCCATCATATCCATATTAGGTGTTTTCAAGCCTTTGAATTTATTCATAAAGCCCATAGCATCATACCGGTGATCGTCTGAGAGTATAAAAACGACATTGTACTGCGTTTGAGCGAATATTTTTCCGGCAAAAAACAGGAATGCTATAAAAAGCAGGATTTTTCTCATGATAACAAAATAAGGCAATCTAATTTAATCATTTACCGGACATACCCGGGCTAAAAAAGCGTCAGCTAAAATCTTCCTGATTTATATCCAACTTATAAACCTTTATTGCGTTTTCCCACCAGATAAGCTCTTGATCCGCCGTCTTTAGTTGTTCTATGCAGCTAGCGATTACTTCAAACACCTCATCGTACTCGACCGCCAGTTTAAAAACGGGCCAGTCGCTGCCAAACATTAGTCGTTCAACAGACGGTACTACTACTACTAAAGCGAATATATTATTCTGATCAAGAATGGGTATAAATATTTCCAGGCAAAAAATCACGCCAAATATCTTCCATCTCCGCAGTGATCCAGCTATCTCTTGCAGGCTCGAAGATCCAAAAGTGTTGTTGCGAATCAACCTTCAGCATAGGCTTTAGCAAGTTGTCTTGCCTCGCCGAGGCCGTCAATTCCTAGTTCAACGACATCCCCCTCCTTCAAAAAAACCGGAGGTTTCAGTCCAAGCCCGACACCAGCGGGTGTTCCTGTAGAAACAACGTCTCCCGGTAGCAAAGTCATAAATTGGCTTATATAGGAAACAAGAAATGGAATATTGAATATCAGGTCGTCTGTATTGCTATCCTGAAGTAGCTTTCCATTCAATTTAAGCCAGAGTCGGAGATTATGCGGGTCCTTAATTTCATCTTTCGTTGCCATGAATGGCCCCATCGGTGCAAACGTATCACAGCCCTTGCCCTTATCCCAGGTACCGCCCCGCTCTAATTGAAATTCCCTCTCTGACACATCATTATGCAGAACATAACCTGCTACATAATCCATAGCATCTGCCTGTGTAACATAACTGGCTTTCTTACCAATCACAAAAGCCAGCTCTACTTCCCAGTCCGTTTTTACAGAATTCCTGGGAATTATGATATTATCGTTGGGACCTGCCAGGGATGTTGTAGATTTCATAAACAATATCGGTTCTGACGGACTGGCCGCGCCTGTTTCAGCGGCATGCTTTGCATAGTTTAGCCCGATACAAAGGATTTTAGATGGCCTGGCGAATGGAGCTGCAATGCGTTCACCATCAGGCACAGGACGCAAATTGCCTTCATTCGCATTCAAAAAATCGCCAAGGCGCTTTAAACCATCGTTTGCGAAGAATTGCTCGTTATAGTCTTCACCAAAAGAAGACGTATCATATCTGACCTCATTTACAATAACTCCTGTATTTTCTTTGCCGGGATTTCCCCATCTTATTAATTTCATGGCTTACTGAATTTTTAGTAGGTTAATCCGGTCTATAGACTTAATGCCGGATGTGGTTGGATAAATAAAAAAGCCTTCAGGCTGTTGTGTAAACTATATTGCAGTTTCATCATCTATAAGTGAAGCTGAAACAATTTTTGCTTTTAATGATGGAATGAACAGATTGAGAGTTGCATCATAGGGTGAGGTTAAGGCTGTGACACAAGCGTTAGCAGACACAGAGAAGATACGCAGGAGAGTAGAAGCCTTTTCATATTAATTTAATACGTTTATGTATTCAGTTTTATAAATCCGCCATCCACAGGATAATCACAACCTGTCAGGAAACTTGCTTCATCCGAACACAGATATAAAGCCATTGATGCCACTTCTTCCGGTTTAGCCATCCGTCCTATAGGCTGGCTTTTAGAAAGCTTATCAAACATCTCATTTTCCATGCCGGGATAGTTTTTTGCAATAAAACCATCCACAAAAGGCGTATGGACACGAGCAGGCGAAATACTATTGCAGCGGATATTGTCATTGAGATAGTCCTTCGCAACCGATAAAGTCATAGCATAAATGGCACCTTTGCTCATCGAATATGCAAACCTGTCGGATAGTCCAACAATTGCTGCAATTGATGCGAGGTTAAGAATAACACCACCCCGATTCTCTTTCATAATCGGAATTGCTGCGAACAAACAATTGTATGCTCCCTTCACATTCACTTTGTATACTCGTTCAAAATCATCGGCCGAAGTAGTATCAGCTTTGCCCACATGTGCAATTCCCGCATTATTAACAAGGATATCAATTTTTCCGATCTCTTTAAAAAGTGATACAACTTTCTGCTGATCAGAAACATCACACGAATGCACAGAAGCCTTCCCCCCTTTGGCAATTATCTCATTTGCTACCGCTTCGCCCGATTCGGAATTTAGTTCCATAATATGGACATGAGCTCCCTGCTCAGCAAAAAGCATTGATATTGCTCTACCAATCCCGCTGCCGCCCCCTGTAATAACCGCCGATTTTCCTTTTAAACTAAACATCCATTTATGATTAAAAAATTCAAACTGATATTCCTCTTTTCCAGGAATTAAAATCATCTTCAATTGCACTACCTTCGGCTGCTCCTCACCACTTGCCACATTGATCACATAATTGTACCCATGATCGGCGCCAAAGTAGCGGCAAGCCCGTTAAAAGATTGAGCAAAGTTTAGTCGCCTGCCTGGTAAAGACACATAAGGGTTCGCGGCTGTTTCCAGAATCGTGAGCCCACATGCGACAATGAACAGGGCTGCAAGAAAAAATTCGTAATGCTCAACTTTCAACTCATTAAGGTCTCTTAAACCTTCCCCCATACGCTGCTCTCCCCAGTATGTGGCCTTCAATAGCCTGCATGACTAGCTTCCGGGATTCAAAGGCATCGGCAGCAGGTTTTAC
>NZ_JBKJUM010000091.1:0-51849 GCF_046590655.1 Daejeonella sp. | reverse complement strand
GGGGAAGAGCTTACGTGTATTTTTATCGTGATGATTAAATTGTTCCTTATGGCGGCCTGATCTTTAATTAGTTAGTACGACCATACTTGACAAATAATTACAATTTAATTCAATTATTAGAATTTATAATCCATACGGCCGATAAAACCGTATGTATAGTGTACATTTAACATTCCATCCAAATTGTTTGCTCAGGTAAAGAATTTTGGAAATTCCCATAGACCATTAGCTCATCATAAACTTAGGTGATCACTGCTCTGTGCTTAAATTAATTTTATGATAGTCATTTTTCTTTTTTTTATAGCTCACTGGTTTTTATCCCTATTTTTTCAAACCTTTTTTCAACACAGATATGCATCGCACAGGATGTTTACCATGACTAAAACATGGGAACGGATATTCTATATTTTAGCTTATATCTGTGAAGGAGCATCATTCCTAAACCCGAGAGCTTATGCGATGATGCATAGGGAACATCATGCTTACAGTGATACTGAGAAAGATCCCCATTCTCCTCATTTTTTCACAGATGTATTCCAGATGATGAAAGCTACGATTATCACATTCAGAGATCATTTGAAGCGCAGCAAAAATGTTGAAGATCGCTTTGAAGGTTATTATCCTGAATGGCCTATAATCGACAGAATAGGTTCCTCTATTGCTTCGAGGCTTATGTTTGGTGCTTTGTATACATGGTTTTATATTGAATTTGTACCTGCAGGTTCTGAATGGCTGTATCTGCTTTTACCCGTTCATTACATGATGGGCCCTTTACATGGCGCTATCGTTAACTGGTGCGGTCATAAATACGGCTACTCTAATTTCGATAACAACGACAAATCAAAAAATACCACACCCTTTGATTTCCTGATGCTCGGTGAGCTTTTTCAGAATAATCATCACCGCTATCCTAATAGCGCCAATTTTGGTAACAAATGGTTTGAAATTGACCCCGTTTATCCGGTTATGAAACTGATGCATATGTTGAAAATCATTAAGCTGCGGAAATCTTATTGACGGGAATCAAGAGTGCCTTTTTACCGCAGACTACCGTTTTGCTAATTATTCAACCCAGCCAGACTATCATCAAGAATCTTGATTTTGGATAAAGCGTCGTCTTTCTTGCGCCTCTCATTCTCTACTACGGTAGCATTGGCATTCTGAACAAAACGCTCGTTAGATAATTTTGCTTCAACAGATTTTAGAAAACCTTTTAGGTAATCGAGTTCTTTTTCAAGTCGTTCTTTTTCCGCGTCAAGGTCTAAACTGTCAGCCAGAGGTACGAAAAACTCATCCGTACCTGCAATGAAGGATGCAGCACCAGAAACCTTTTCATCAACCATCCCTAAATCGCCGATATTTCCAAGCTTCGAGATAATATTCAGATAGTTCTTGTATTCTATCGTCGAATTAGCTTTGATAGCTAAAGTCAGCGATTCTTTAGGTGATATTTGCTTTATATTCCTGATGTTCCTGATCTCAGAAACCGCCTGTTTGATAATTTGGACATCTTGTAAAAGTCCGGAATTTACCATACCAGCTACTGGATATGGTGCAACTATACAACATTCACGCTCTGCCCGCACACCGAAAAGTTCGTCATGCCAAAGCTCTTCTGTTAAAAAAGGCATGAATGGATGAAGAAGCTTAAGAATTCTTTCGAAATATTGGATTGTTATCTGATAGGTTTCTGAATCGATTGGCTGCTGATAAGCAGGTTTGATCATTTCCAGGTACCATGCACAGAAGTCGTCCCAAACCAGTTTGTAAATCCCCATCAGAGATTCCGAGAGCCTGTACTGTTTGTAGTTGTCCTCAATTTCCGTCAGGGCCTGATTAAATGAAGATTCAAACCAGGCGATCGCCTGTTGGTTTGTATTTGGAAGCTTATCATCCACCTCAAAACCTTTTACAAGGCGGAAAGCATTCCATATTTTATTGGCAAAGTTCCGGCCTTGTTCGCAATATGCTTCGTCGAACATCAAATCATTTCCAGCAGGAGAACATAAAAGCATTCCTACTCGCACACCATCCGCTCCATATTTTTCGATGAGATCAATTGGATCCGGAGAATTGCCAAGCGACTTAGACATCTTTCTGCCCTGCTTATCTCTCACAATCCCTGTAAGGTACACGTTTTTGAAGGGTGCCGCACCGCGAAATTCATGTCCTGCCATAATCATTCTGGCTACCCAGAAAAAAAGAATTTCAGGAGCCGTTACCAGGTCGTTGGTAGGATAATAATACTTGATGTCTGCGTTCTCCGGGTCTTTAAATCCATCAAAAACCGATATGGGCCATAGCCATGACGAAAACCAGGTATCCATTACATCGTCATCCTGGCGCAGGCTGCCTTTAGGAGATCCGGGAAACTGAAGAGCGAATTCCGCTTCAGCGTCACTTTCTGATTTCGCTACAACCCACTCCCCTTTTTCATTATACCAGGCTGGAATGCGTTGCCCCCACCAAAGCTGTCGGCTAATACACCAATCCTTTACATTCTCCATCCAGTGACGGTAAGTATTATTGAACTTCTCGGGAATAAGTTTAATCTCGCCATTCAAAACGTAGTCGAGTGCCGGGCCTGACATTTCCGACATCTTACAAAACCACTGCAGCGACAATTTAGGCTCAATAGCAGAATCAGTACGTTCAGAGAATCCAACTTGTGATTTATAATCTTCCACTTTTTCCAGACAACCCTGCTCTTCAAGCATCAGGACTATTTTTTTTCTGGCGGCAAAACGGTCCTCCCCAACAAGAATTACCGCGTTTTCGTTGAGAGATCCATCATCATTTAAAATATCTATTACAGGAAGATTATGCTTTACTCCAAGCTCATAATCGTTGAGATCGTGGGCCGGTGTAACCTTTAAGCAACCTGTACCAAACTCCATATCAACATACTCGTCTTCAATTACAGGAATTTCCCTCCCAATCAAAGGGATAATGACCTTTTTTCCTTTGAGGTGGGTATACCTGCTATCATTAGGATTAATACATATCGCCGAATCAGCCATGATAGTCTCCGGTCGTGTGGTAGCGATTACAATGTGGTCGGAAGTCGGAGGTGGAAGGTCGGAAGTCGGAGGTCGGAGGTCTGATACTTGATACTTAATATAATAAAGTTTCTGGTTTACTTCTTTGCGGATAACTTCTTCATCTGAAACTGCGGTCTTCCCTTTTGGATCCCAATTCACCATACGGATCCCGCGGTATATCCAGCCTTTCCTGTACAAATGGATAAAAGTGTCGATAACTGCTTCTGACAGGTCTTCTTCCATTGTGAACCTGGTGCGATCCCAATCACATGATGCCCCGAGCTTCTCAAGCTGTTTAAGGATAATACCGCCATATTTATCCTTCCATTCATAGGCATGGGACATAAATTCTTCACGGCTTACATCTTTCTTATCAATTCCTTTTTCTGTCAGCATGGCAACCACTTTGGCTTCTGTGGCAATTGAAGCATGATCGGTACCGGGAACCCAACAAGCATTTTTACCCTGCATGCGTGCTCTTCTGATAAGCACATCCTGAATAGTGTTATTGAGCATATGTCCCATGTGTAAAACTCCGGTAACATTTGGAGGGGGTATTACTATGGTATATGGTTCACGATCATCAGGCACAGATCGAAAAAATTTCATATCGAGCCAAAATCTATACCACTTGTCTTCTGTTTCTTTTGGGTTATACGTTTTTGGAAGGCTCATTCTGAGTAATGCAATTAGTGTGCAAGTTTACTCAATTAAGCTTTCATTCCCGAATAGATTTGAGCGAAATGTAAAGCAAAACAAGCTAAAAGAGCATTAACGGGAGATAACTTTATAAAAATTTTATGGACTCCATACAATAAAATCAGCAATCGATAGTTTAATATATCACTAACCAAACAGTGATTGAATCCATCTTATTTAAGCGTGATCTTAAAATTATGTACTGATGAAATTTAGCCCAAATTTCAAGCTGACCACATTTCTACTGGATTATTTACGATTAGGCCGGATACTTTACTGGTTTAATAAATAAATCCGGGCTTCTTTTTTCCATCTCCGGCATAATACTGTTAATTTAACGGTCTGAATTTCAATTAACCAACCAATTATATTATGAATAATAATTTTTTAAAAGTAGTGCTGTTTGGGGCAGCCAGCGTTTTTGCATTTACCGCCAGTGCGCAGCATGATTCTCCCGCAAAAAAGAAAGTTAACTTCATTGATAAATCCAACATGGACCTCACTGTCAAACCCGGTGAGGACTTTTATACCTACGCAAGTGGAGCCTGGATCAAAAATAACCCGGTGCCATTAAAAGAAACCCGTTGGGGAAGTTTTAACCAGCTTCGCGATTTTAACATAAATGCTGTAAAAAACATTTTAGCTGAATCTGCCAATAGTAAAGCTCCTGCCGGCTCCATCGAAAAGCGTGTTGGAGATTTTTACACAGCTGGAATGGACAGCATTACTATTGAATCGCTTGGCTATACTCCAATTAAAGCTGACCTTCAAAAAATTGCAGATTTAACGGATATAAATGGGCTTGTAAAACATGCCGCGGAAATGAGAACTTATGGAGTCGGTTCACCCTTCTTCAACTTTTTTATCGGCCAGGATCGGAAATATGTTAAAAACATTGTGCCGCAGCTGAGTCAAGGCGGGACTACACTTCCCGATAGAGACTACTACCTGAAAAACGATGCACGCAGCACACAGATTCAGCAAGCTTACAAAAAATACATCGCTACGTTGTTTAGCCTAACGGGAACTCCCGAAGATGAAGCTAAAAAAAATGCTGAAACAGTTTTCAATTTTGAAAAGAAACTCGCAGAGGCACAAATGAGCAGAGTTGAAATGCGTGATCCTTATAAAACATACAATAAATTTTCAGTTGCAGACTTTGCTAAAACTACATCTAACTTAAACTGGCAAAATCTTTTGCCGCTGATGAAAGTTTCAGGTCAGGATACTTTACTGGTAGGATCACCAAAATTCTTTACCGAACTAAATTCGGCAATTGGCAGTACTTCTGTAAATGACCTAAAAACCTATTTACAATGGAACCTGCTCAAGGGCTCAGCACCTATGCTAAGTTCTGAATTTGTGAACGCAAACTTTGCTTTCACTCAAGTAATCAGCGGCCAAAAAGTTCAGACCCCGCGCTGGCAAAGAATGTCATCCCTAACTGATGGAACTGTAGGTGAACTTTTGGGACAATTGTATGTAGACAAACATTTCAAACCTGAAGCAAAAGCCAGAATGCAAGTGCTAGTAAGTAACCTTGTCAAAGCTTATGAAATAAGAATCAGGAATCTGGACTGGATGAGTGATATCACGAAACAAAAAGCCCTGGATAAACTTCATGCTTTTACACCTAAAATTGCTTATCCAGATAAATGGAAGACATACGAAGGCTTAGATATAGATCGCAAGTCATTCATCGGCAACCTTAGAAGTGCCAGTACCTGGGCATACCAGGATATGGTAAATCAGTTAGGCAAGCCTGTAGATAAAACCAGATGGGGAATGACCACGCCTACCGTTAATGCATACTACAATCCGGTAAATAACGAAATAGTTTTCCCTGCAGGGATACTTCAATTTCCTTTCTTTGATCCCGATGCAGATGATGCGGTCAATTATGGCGGAATTGGCGCGGTTATCGGACATGAAATCTCCCATGGATTCGATGATTCAGGCAGCCAGTACGACAAAGACGGCACATTGCGCAATTGGTGGACGGAAGAAGACTTGTCCCGATTCAAAGCGAAATCCAAAGCGCTGCAGGAGCAATATGACGCATATACTGTTCTCGATACAATACATGTGAACGGAAAGCTCACTTTGGGTGAAAACATTGGTGATCTTGGCGGATTAAATGCTGCCTATGAAGCTTTCAAAATGACAAAGCAAGGTAAGAGTGGTGAGAAGATAGATGGATTTACTCCGGATCAGCGCTTCTTTTTATCCTGGGCACAGGTTTGGAAAGGTAATATCCTGAATGAAAGCGCGGCGCAGTTGATCGTTACCGACACCCATTCGCCTGGTCCTTACCGTACCATTGGAGCACCGGTTAATATGGACGCCTGGTATAAAGCGTTTGATGTAAAGCAAGGAGACAAATTATACAAAAAGCCAGAAGACCGCATCCGCATCTGGTAATTTTCGCAATATTCTGTAAAAGCCCTACGTTTGTGTAATTTCAAGTGCAGGGCTTTTTCATGATATCTACAATGAACATTGTTGACATAATTCTCATCATCGTAATCGGCCTTTCCGCATATAGTGGATGGAAAAAAGGCTTTATCGAATCTGCATTTGAATTGACAATCTGGCTCGGAAGTTTTCTTCTGGCATTTTTAATGTCAGCATTAATACTTCGGCTTTTTCTATTATTTGACATAAGCGGTATCTGGGTAAGGCCAATCTTTTTCATTGTCCTGCTTATATTTTTCAGTCAGGGTATTTCGAAATTAGGGGACCGTTTAACGAAAAATACGTCAGATGAGGTTCATTTTCACTGGGCTAATAAATTTGCTGGTCTGATCCCCGGGTTTTTTTCAGGAATTGTTTACGCAACGCTAATCTCCTTTTTCGCATTATCATATCCTTTAGGTAACCTATCGCAAAGAACAAAAGACAGCAATTTTGCCACTCGTCTAAACCAGAAAACCAGGTGGCCTGGTAAACTCTTATCTGAAATGGCTGCTGATATTGGGTCCGGTTCGCCGAATAATTTCACCGTACACACTAAAGGAAGTGAAGTTGTGTCCCTACCGTTCAGGACCAAAAATCCCAGGCCCAGGCCCGATCTCGAGATCAGAATGCTGGATCTGATTAACAATGAACGCAAAAAAGCGGGCCTGAATTTAATAGCCTTTGACTCGAAACTCGCACAAGTAGCCGTAAAGCATTCTTTAGATATGCTTCAAAGAGGCTACTTCTCCCATTATACTCCAGAAGGAAAAAGTCCTTACGATAGGATGAGGAAAGAAAGAGTGAGATTTAGAGTTGCAGGTGAAAACCTTGCCCTGGCCCAGACTCTTCAGTCGGCTCATGAGGGTTTAATGGAATCTCCCATTCATAAAGCCAACATTTTGCATAATTCATTTAAGCGTGTGGGGATAGGTATTCTGGATGCCGGAGCAAATGGAATTATGATCACGCAAAATTTCAGAAACTAAAAACACAATATTTGACGTTGATTAGTAAATTCATTACCACAGAAACATATTTTTAATTTTACATATGATATCACTAATTCAAATATGCGGAGGATGAGATACGTATTCTTAATTTCAATTGTTTTCTTTGCAATTGAAATTAAGGCTCAAACGATGGATTCTGAATTCAAACTTCTGCTAGATAGTATCTATGATCGTAATATCCCCCAGGTGTCGGTTGAAGAGTTCATCCAGCTGAATAAAAATGATTTATTTGTTCTTGATATTCGGGAAGAGGAAGAGTATGTAGTCAGCCACCTTAAAAATGCACGTCATGCAGGGTATTTTTGGTTCGATATGCGAAAAGTATATGACATACCCGAAAAGGCCCAAGTCGTTTTATATTGTTCTATTGGCATCCGCAGCGAAAAGATTGCTCAAAAATTGATTACTGCTGGTTATAAAAATGTTTATATCCTTTATGGTGGAATATTTGAATGGGTTAATTCCGGGCAGCCAGTCTACAAATCGAACGGAGTTCAAACTTCAGAAATCCATACCTATACAAAAAAATGGGCAAGGTGGGTTGAAAAAGGAACCCGGGTGAATTAATCCATATTGTATAAATCACTTTATGTACCCGCTTTTAAGCTTTGCAGTTACTTCAGATGGCTCGAAAACACTCTTTAATTCGGAGGTAGGCGAGCATTACCACTCGCGTCATGGCGCGGTGCAGGAAAGCAAACATGTATTTCTTGAATCAGGACTTAAATATTTCCTGCCAGAAGAGCCGGAAAAAGTGTCTATCCTGGAACTCGGATTTGGTACCGGATTGAATTTTCTGTTATCTGCGGAATATTGCAATTCAGTTAAAGTCGAATTGGAATATACTGGTATTGAGGCATATCCTTTAAATTCTGACCTGATATACAAAACCGACTACAATCACTATGTTTCACCTGAAGTCTGGAATGCCTTTACTCTGAATTATCAGCGGGCCTTAAAAGAGGAAATTAATCTTGGCTCTTTTTGTAAATTAGAGATCGCCTGTACTAAACTATTAGAATTCCAGACGACCAAACTTTATGATGTTTTATATTTCGATGCCTTCGCAGCAATCCACCAACCTGAAATGTGGAACGAGGAAGCATTAACTCATACAAGCACATTCCTGAGACCCGGCGGTGTTTTCGTCACCTACGCAATTACGGGTAATCTAAAAAGGACTATGAAAGGGCTAGGATTTACAATTGAGAAAGTTCCGGGTGCTCCGGGAAAGCGTGAAATGCTGAGAGCGGTTAAATTATAGACGGCTTTACCCTGTTAAAAACAAAATCTTATTTTTGAGTCCAAATTACTAAGATGCCCGCAAATATTATCCCTTCCCCAGGCACTAATCCGGCCGAATCTTTTGAGCGCTTGTTAACCATTATGAACACTTTGCGTGATCAATGTCCCTGGGATAAAAAACAAACGATGGAAACGCTTAGACACCTAACCATCGAAGAAACCTACGAATTGTCTGATTCCATACTTGACGGAGATATGGATGAGATAAAAAAGGAATTGGGCGATCTCATGCTCCACCTGGTATTTTACACGCGCATAGCTTCTGAAACTAATCACTTCAATATGGTTGATGTTTTAAATGGAATCTGTGATAAACTAATCCATCGTCATCCTCATATTTATAGTAATGTAATAGTAGAAGATGAAAATGATGTGAAACGGAATTGGGAGCAACTAAAGCTTAAAGAAGGAAACAAATCAGTGTTGGGTGGTGTGCCAATCTCCCTGCCAGCGCTTGTAAAAGCATCCAGGATTCAGGAAAAAGCCCGGGGTGTTGGGTTTGACTGGGATAATAAGGAACAGGTTTGGGAAAAAGTTGAAGAAGAACTACAGGAATTCAAGGCAGAATTTAACACATTCGAAAATATACCGGTTGACAAGGAAAAAGCAGAAGCTGAATTTGGTGATCTCCTGTTTTCACTTATAAATTATGCGCGCTTTATCGACATTAACCCGGAAGATGCTCTGGAGAAAACCAATAAGAAATTTATAAAACGCTTCCAATATCTGGAGGATAAATCTAAGGATTTAGGAAAAAGCTTAAAAGATATGACTCTGGCCGAAATGGATATTTTCTGGAACGAAGCCAAAAAGATATAAGGTTCAAGGAATAATCTTAGCTGTCTGGTTTCGTTTCCAGTTTGTCCGGTTAAAATTGAATCTCAATAAAACATCTTTTTATGCTTTTCATTGAATGTTTTTTGCGGATTTTTTAAAGCAATCCGCTCCCTATAAAAATTCAGACAGGCTTGACCCCGAAGGTGGTCACCTGTTTATAGAAGAATTCTTTCTAGCCATCATCTGTTTGCGCTTTTCACGACCCCGAATACCACAGAGGTTTCTATTTAAAGCTAATCGCTTTTAATGGCGATATCCTGGTAACGAGTAATGAGGGGATCAGTAAAACGATAATGCTGATGAATAAAGTGCCAGCGTTTAAAAGTATTACATCCTGAAGTTCAAGTTGTACTGGCACAAAACTGATATAATAGGACGCCTGATCAAGTTCAAAAAAATGAGTCTCAGACTGAAAATAACTAAGTCCAGCACCCATTAAATTGCCCAATAATAAGCCAAAAGCGATAAGGTAGGCGGCGTTATAAAGAAAGATCTTCCGTACCTCCCAATTAGTGCTACCCAGAGCTTTCAATATGCCGATCATATTAGTGCGTTCCAAAATCATAATTAATAAGGCAGAAATCATGTTTATGACCGCTACTGCCATCATCAATATCAGAATCACCTGGGTATTTACATCCAGCAGTGAAAGCCATTCGAAGATTGTTGGGTAATATTCTTTAACAGAATAAGATCGCAATTCAATATCAATATTATCATAAATTGAATTTGCCGTTTCATCAAGGTCATTAAAGTTTTTCACTCTGAGTTCGTAACCCCCGACTTGTGAATCATTCCATTTATTCAGGCTACGAATCAGACCAATATCTCCTATAACAAATGTCTTATCAACCTCCTCTACTCCCAGACTATATATTCCAGAAATTACAAACTTCCTCTTGCGAAGCGAATTTTCTATAAAATACATGAGAAATTCATCGCCAACTTTCAGGTTCAGGCGGTCGGCTGTATATTTTGAGATCAGGATTTGGCTTCTTGATTTCACGCTGTCGGAAAAGTCGATTACCTTTCCATCTATGAGCGTTTTTTTAAAATAATCCCAATTGTAATCGCGATCAACGCCTTTTAATACAACGCCCTCAATTTCATCATTCGTGTTAATAATTCCCGGCTTCGTGGCGAAGGGCTGGGCATGATCAATGTTGGGGAGCGAAAGAAGCTTCTTGAGCTTGTCCTTTGTGAAAACAAAAGGTGAGTTTTCGTAAGAGCTGTTCAAATCCAATTTGGATATTTGGATGTCTCCCGAGAATCCTCTGACCTTTTCGCGGATCTCAGATTTAAATCCCTTCACAATAGCTACCGAAAGAATCATTACTGCCAGTCCAAGCATTATTCCAAGAATTGCAATGCGCACAATTAGCTTTGAAAAAGTGCGTTTGGAATTAAATGTGATTCGCTTTGCAATAAACAGGGGAAGATTCAAGAGAGAATGGTTTAAGATGCAATTCCAAAGATGCGTATTTAGGGACATACGACAAATTCCAGGGATAAATTGTTTTTTAGCTCTAATTTAGCGGGAACCGGCTGAAAGCTGAAATCAGGATGTCGGAGCATGTCGTCTAATTACTACCTACTAAATACTAACTACTAACTACTAAATGAACATCATCTTCATGGGCACGCCCGATTTTGCTGTAGCATCCTTAAAAGCCCTGTTAAATAATGGGTGTAATATAGTGGGGGTTGTTACTGCCCCTGACAAGCCGGCCGGCAGAGGACAGAAGATTAACGAATCAGCCGTAAAAAAATATGCAGTTGAACGCGGATTAAGAGTCCTTCAACCTACCAAACTTAAGGATGAAGCGTTTCTCCATGAACTTCGTTCGTTGAATGCCGATCTACAAATAATCGTTGCATTCAGAATGCTGCCCAAGCTAGTTTGGAATATGCCTGAGAAGGGAACGATTAATTTGCATGCCTCACTCCTTCCTCAATATCGTGGTGCTGCTCCTATTAACTGGGCGATAATTAACGGAGAGAAAGAAAGTGGTGTGAGTACCTTTTTCTTAAAGCAGGAAATTGATACCGGCGACCTGCTTTTTTCAGAGCGCGTGGGAATCGATCAAAATGATACAGCCGGCGATCTTCATGATAAGCTTATGGAAATGGGTGCTAAGCTTCTTCTAAGGACAGTCAAGGCGATTGCAACAGGGAAATATACTGAAAAACCGCAGGTTGCCGAAGATGGTCTGAAAACCGCACCTAAGATTTTCAAAGAGGATTGCCTCATAAACTGGGACCAGCCGGTAGAAAAGGTATTTAATTTTGTTCGGGGCCTAAGTCCTTACCCCACATCTTATACTCATCTGAACGAGAAGATAATGAAAATTTTTAGTGCAGAAATGGAGAAGACTTCAACTACATTGGAGCCTGGGGCTTTTGTAACCGACAACAAAACATATTTAAAATTCGCTTGTACTGATGGATTTATATCCGTTATGGAGATACAACTCGAAGGCAAAAAGAGAATGAAAGTTGACGAATTTCTTCGGGGAGTTAAATTGTAATTAGTAATCAGTTGTCGCTGGTCAGTGATCAGCATGCCTGAAGATAATCAGTGTATTGATACCCGCGCACCATTCCTGTTTACTATTTGCTATCTTTTCAAGATTTGCTATTCCCCCTACAGGAGGTTTAGTTTTTCGTTCAAAAACCTGGAAACTTCATTAAAATATCTCTTATTATTATATCCCATAACCCACTGAATCCCACGGGCAGCGTTGGTAAGAAATACCTCATCTGCCGCATTCAGTATATCAGGGCTTATTTGGGCTTCTACCAGTTCAATGCTGTTTTCTTTGGCCAGTTTTATTATTACCTGTCGCATTACGCCTGCAATACAACCCTCACTGAGAGCTGGTGTGTAAAGTTTTTTGTCGTAAACGACGAAGACGTTACAACTCATTGATTCACAGAGAAAGCCATTGTTATTTAAAACCATGACCTCATCCAGTAAATTTTGATTCTTAAAAATGCCCGCCAGAACGTAAATCAATGAGTTACATGTCTTTAAGTTAGAAAGAATATTTACGGGCTTTGTTATTTCATCGTATACATCAATGATTAGACCCTTTTCATTCAGTTTGTATGTGCTATCAGTTAACTTCGATGCTTCGAGCACATAAGCCATATGATTGGCAGAGGGGTTGTAAAAGCCTTCCCCATTACGAAATGCAGTAAGTCTAACCCTGGCGTCCAGACCGGTCTTGTTTCTCCGGACAAGCTCATCAACCTTTTCACCGATGAACCAGGTATCGACATGTGACCAGGAATCCATTTTTAATAACCTGAGTCCTTTCCTTATACGTTCACTATGGAGTTCTGCAAACATTAATTTACCATTCAGCAACCTCATTGATTCGAAAAGGCCATCGCCGTATTTAAATCCACGATTTGCAACTGTCAGTAATTGTTGTTCAGATGGAACAATTTCACCATTGAAATTAATAAACTGTTTAGTCATGAATTATTCTTTAATATAATTTCGCCACTTTTCCAGAACGGAACTGAAGTCATTTGGAAGAGGAATTTCGAAATGAATGAACTTCCGCGTTGATGGATGAATAAATCCAAGAGACTTGGCGTGCAGTGCTTGTCTGGGCATTAACTCAAAACAATTTTCTACAAACTGCCGATATTTATTAAATATTGTCCCCTTAATAATCCGGTCGCCCCCGTAGGTGCCGTCATTAAACAAAGGATGTCCAATATGTTTCATGTGGGCCCTGATTTGATGAGTACGGCCCGTTTCAAGCTGACATTCAATCAAAGTGACATAATTAAAGCGTTCTATCACCTTATAATGAGTTACTGACCACTTCCCCTGGGTTTCATCATTATACACCGCCATAATCTTCCGATCTTTCATACTCCTGCCAATATATCCTTTTACCGTGCCTTCGTCTAACATATCGCCCCAGACCAATGCAAGGTATTTCCGGGTGATCGAATGATCAAAAAATTGCTTAGCCAGAAAGGTTATAGCCCATTCGTTTTTACTGACAAGCAATAGCCCTGAAGTATCTTTATCGATGCGATGTACCAGACCTGGCCTCCCTTCATTTCCTGGCAATTGCGGAAGTTGCCTGACGTGATGTACAAGCGCGTTTACCAGAGTCCCGGTATAATTATTGAAACCTGGATGGACAACCATGCCCGGTGCTTTATTGACGAGGATCACATCATCATCTTCATAAATAATATCAATTGGTATATCTTCCGGATAAACTTCTGTATCCCTTGGAGGATGGGGTAATACCAGGGATATCACATCCAATGGCTTAACTTTATAGCTCGCTTTTACAACTTTTTCATTAACTAAAACATTCCCCGCATCAATAGCATTCTGAATGCGGTTGCGTGAAGTATTTTCTGTGCGGATGATAAGAAATTTATCTAATCGTAAAAGCGACTGCCCTTTGTCCACCACAATCCGCAAATGCTCGAAAAGATCCTGCTCATCTAATTCCTGGACGTCATTTTCCTCAGTCATCCCGCAAAATTAATTCTTTAAGATGAAGAAACGTGTATAAACAAATGCCATAATTTGTCGGTCAGATTTTTCTGATTGAAAAATTTCAGACCATTTAAACTTAAATTAAGTAACTTTATTGGTATAAAGTTAACGGTGAATTAAAATTGTGTTCCAATGAAAAGAATCTTTAATATCAGAATAGCTTTTGCCTTATTAATCACTTTTGGTGCTTCCGGGGCATTGGCGCAAAGCGATGTTTCAAACTTGATTAAATCAAGCCCAGCCGATGCTGCGAAACTTGCACAAGCATATTTAAAACCACTTTTCAAGGGACTTGGAACTGGTCTAAATACTGGCTGGAACAATACCGCACATTCGAAGAACCTGCTCCGTTTTGATCTCCGGTTTGGATTGACCGGTGCAATCGTGCCTCAAAGCGACGAATCATTTAACGTTACCAATATTGGTTTATCTAACAATATCCGTCCGACAAATGCAGGCCGGGTTATTACCCCATCTTTTGCCGGCAATAACAATCCCGGTGTTGAAATGGGAGTATACGATTCTTCTAATAGATTACTTGAACGATTTAATATGCCTGAAGGAACTGGAATCGGTATGATCCCTGCGCCGCAATTACAAGGCAGTATCGGTTTACCAAGGGGACTTGAGTTTACTTTGAGAGCGATGCCCAAAGTAAATCTGGGCGATAATGTCGGTGCGATAGGCATGTTTGGAGGGGGATTAAAGGTGGAGGTCCTGCCATTGATTTCAGGAATTATTGATAAAGTGACACCGATTGATATAGCTGTAGCATTAGGATACACCCAATTCAATTTTAGTGTGCCTTTGGATGTTCCTGCTCCGTCGGGATCAAGCGGTCCATCAGCAGATTTTTCAAACCAACGGATTGAAGCACAATTTTCAGGTATTAATACAGAGCTTATTGTTTCGAAAAGAATACTAGTGTTTACGCCTTTTATAAGTTTAGGTTATAATACCTCCAAAACTGATGCAGGTTTAAAAGGGAATTATCCGATTGTTACAGGAGCCGATGTTCTTTTAAGACCTACATACACCGTCTTTACAGATCCGGTAAGTATAAAACAAACTGATATCAATGGCTTCCGGACGAATATTGGCTTTCAACTCAACCTTGCTTTTTTTAGGATATATGGGTCGTACAGTATGGCTGAATACAATGCCTTCAACGGAGGAATAGGATTTGGGCTTGGTAAATGAGCGAATCACCTCTTGATGGACTTACAATTACATAGTCCCATAGAACAGATATTTGATCCCCTTTTTACCGAAAAAAAAGTAGAAATATTTGTTAAGCGGGATGATATGATCCATCCGTTTATTTCCGGAAATAAGTGGAGAAAACTTAAGTATATCCTTTCAAACGCAGAAAGTCTCAACAAAAAGCACCTGATTACATTTGGTGGAGCTTTTTCAAATCATCTTCTTGCAACTGCTTGCGCTGCAGCCAGGTTCGGCTTTAAAAGTACGGGCTTCGTTCGGGGTGAGAAAGTTCAAAATGACATCCTTATGCTTTGTCAGCTCTTCGGGATGAAACTTTTATTCACCGACCGACTGTCATACCGGGAAAAACACTCATTATATACTGCGCACTTTCAAGACGATACCGATGCAATCTTTATTGACGAAGGCGGAGCAGGCGAACTCGGTGTAATGGGTTGTGCCGAATTGGTTCATGAACTTCCAGAAAATTATGATCATATATTTTGCGCGGCGGGAACGGGGACCACAGCTGCAGGAATAATCAGGAGTATTGACGGCCAGACAGTAACATCACATGTTCACATAATACCTGTATTAAAAGGGGGCAGTTTTATTGGAACAGAAATAAAAAAATACACTAATAATAAATTTATACTGCACCCCGGGTATCATTGTGGAGGATACGCCAAAACCACTCCAGAACTCCTCACATTCATTCAAAACTTTTGTAAATTAACTGGAATTCTTATAGAACCTGTGTACACCGGGAAAATGTTTTTTGCATTATACGATCTGATTCAAAAAGACCAATTTTTGGCGGGCAGCAAAATCCTGGCCATACACACGGGAGGGCTCCTGGGCATTCTGGGTATGTCATCAAAATTCAATCTAAATTCCTGATTTTAGGCAGAAAATGCCCTAAGAGTTAAATCATGCAACGATCATAATTTTTCCAGCCTGCCAGACGTTTGTTTAAAAAATAGGTTTAAACTGTTTAAACCTATTTAATAGAAAAAACGCATCTGAAACATCCAAATTTGCTGATTTGTGCCGTTTATTTTATTTTTGAGTTTAAATAAATCGTGATGTATAAATTATCAGTATCTCCAGAACAGGTTAATGAAACGCTCCGGAAACATATTCTGGCAGACGGATTTGACCTCACCTTTGATATGGAAAAAAGTAACGGGGTTTATATTCATGATTCCAAACACGACCGTACCTTACTTGACTTTTTTACATGTTTCGCATCGGTGCCACTGGGTTACAATCATCCGAAAATGGTGAATGACGAGGAGTTTAAAAAGAACCTCATGCTGGCGGCGATGACTAATCCATCAAACTCAGACATTTATACTACCCAATACGCCCAGTTCGTGGACACCTTCTCAAGAGTTGGAATACCAGACTACCTGCCGCACGCATTTTTTATTGCCGGGGGTTCATTGGCGATTGAGAATGGATTGAAGGCTGCTATGGACTGGAAAGTTCAAAAGAATTTTCAGAAAGGTTACACCCGAGAAAAAGGCTTCCAGGTTATCCACTTTGAGAAGGCCTTTCACGGACGTTCCGGCTACACCCTGAGTCTAACCAACACAGCACCTGATAAGACAAAATGGTTCGCCAAATTTGACTGGCCACGGATAAGCACACCTGCAATAAAATTTCCCTTTACAGAAGAAGGATATAAAGATCTTAAAAAAAGGGAAGCCTTGTCCATAGCACAAATTAATCAGGCTTTTGTTGACAACAAAGACGATATATGCGCAATAATTATAGAACCTATTCAGTCGGAAGGCGGCGATAACCACTTCAGACAGGAATTCCTTGAACAATTAAGAGAAATATGTGACGAAAATGAATGTTTCTTAATTTATGATGAGGTACAAACCGGAGTTGGGCTCACCGGAAAATTCTGGGCGCATGAGCACTTTGGTGAAAAAGCTCGCCCTGATGTACTTGCTTTTGGCAAAAAGATGCAGGTATGCGGCATACTTGCAGGAAAGAAAGTAGATGAAATCGAAACCAACGTTTTCAATGTCCCTTCAAGGATAAATTCGACATGGGGCGGTAACCTTGTAGATATGGTAAGATCGACCCGTATTCTTGAAATTATCGAAGAAGATAATCTCATTAACAATGCCGCCATTACAGGTAGCTACCTTCAGAACGCTCTGCACAAAGTTGCTGAAAACTACGAGGTCGTAACTAATGTCCGTGGTCTTGGCTTAATGACTGCCTTTGATTTCCCAACCAAAAGTATGCGCGACAAGTTTATTTCAAATGCAATGGCCGAAAATGTCATGTTCCTTGGCTGCGGAGATAGAACGATCCGTTTCAGGCCAGCACTGATAATGAATGAAGAGCATATTGATAAAGGATTGGAAGTGTTGAAGAAAGTAATCGCTCAGTAGTTATTCTTACTGATTACCTGTTAATCTACCTCAACTCAAACAGATCATCCACACCCAGTAGCTTTCTGCTGGTGAATCCTTCTGCGTGAACTGCACCGATCGATTTGCCGAATTCACGTGAACGTGCCTCGATAGCTTTTAGAAAATCAGGTGAGGAGATATAAGTATGTTGCTCGTCGTCGTCTGGATTAGTGAATTGTGTTTTAAAAGCATGAATACATTCCAGCTTCCTTTCCCAAAAGTCTGTTATATCGACTAGAATATCAGGATTTATATACCTGTCTTGAATATATTGTAAGAGCAAAGCTGGACGAAAAGCAACCTGTTCGACTCCACCATAAACTGTTTTTACTTTAGCAAGGCCCGAAAGAAATAACGCATCATACACCAGATCAGCCCCTCTTCCATGATCAGGATGCCGGTCGTATAATGCATTACATAAAACGATCTGAGGCGTATACTTTCGGATCATTTCTATAATCCTGAGCTGATGCTCTTCATCATTCCTGAAGAAGCCATCTCGCATTCCAAGATTTTCGCGAGCATGCAGTCCTAATATTTTTGTAGAAATTGCAGTTTCCAGGTCACGTGTTTCGGCAGTACCCCTGGTTCCAAGTTCGCCACGGGTTAAATCAATAATACCGACTTTCCTGCCGGCAGCGATATGTTTCATTATCGTACCGGAACAGCCTAATTCAGCATCATCTGGGTGCACTGCAAATACGAGGATATCTAACTTCATAACAGCTTATTCTTCAATAATTTAATGACTTGCTTTTTAATACGTCCAGAATTTGGTTTAGTAAATGGATAGAAAAAATCTACCACCTCCCCTTCGCGATTAATGAGATATTTATGAAAATTCCACCTTGGAGCTGCCCCAACTCGTCCATTCTCCTTCTTATTCGCTAAAAATTTATAAAGGGGGTGGGCATATTGACCTCTAACCCTGATTTTCTGAAAAACATCGAAATGAGTATCGTAGTTTATTTCGCAGAAAGAAATGATTGATTCACCTTCCAGAGGTTCTTGCCCGCCGAAATCATTAGATGGAAAAGCCAGGATATTAAAAGTATCGCTGCTAAATTCATTTCTTAAGTCTTCCAGATCTTTTAATTGAGGTGTGAAACCGCATTCAGAGGCAATATTCACAATAAGAAGCACTTTATCCTTGTAGTCGATTAGTTTCCGCTCCTCTCCATTCATGCAGGAGACGGTAAACTGGTAAATAGACTTATCTGTCATAGATTATACATGTAATAACCCGAAGACTGTATTATAGCTTCGATATCACGGTCCTCCTGCGGATCGTATTCATTTTTTAGGTTATTACCAAAGATACGCGCAACAGACTGATAAAAGAAGGCTGTAAATCCGCCCTTCATTTCTTTTAGGAGATCGTAACTGCTGTTGCCAGTTTCGCGGTCAATTAATTTTATTAAGATACCTCCCTGCGTTATAGTCAAATTTTTAATTTCACGATTAAACATTGCCTTAATTTCCCCTTCAAAAGCCTTTACTAAAATCCTCTGATCCCTTTTGTTTTTTGCTTTGGCAAGGTCGGTTTGCAGAATCTGGTATCGCTGACGTGCAAACATCGCATACGGCATAACCTTAAGTACGTTATATCTCAACCTATTAAATTTCGCCTTTTCGAGAGGTGATTTAAAAATTCGGGTGTCTATAATAATAACTTCAGGAAGTCCTATCCATGGAATAAGCTCGTCATTGACGTTGGTGACTGCAACGCGTATTGTATCTCTAATACCTTTTATGGTGGGGTCGTTCTTATACTGGGCAAATGCCATTTTTGACATCGAAACCACACAAAGAATTACCAATAGCTTAAAAAATTTCATAAATTTATACGTTGCAATTTACAGCTAATATTTTATATAAATTAATACTGTATACCTACTTAAAGTAACCCATTAAGTATGCTAAACGTTTTAATTTCGTTAGCTATTGCATTAAGATGATGAATCCGACATGATTAAAATAAACATTAAACACACGGAGGAATGTTTATTTTAATCATCAAAGGTTCCATCCGGCAAAAAAAACAATAAATAAACGGATGAAACCATCGTGATTGGCCAAAACCCGCAGGGGGATCACTATCAAATCACGATAGCCCTGCCTGCCGGCAGGCGGGTTCATCGCCGCTAAAAAGCGATAAACAAACAGATGAAAGAACTTGTGATAGATCTGGAAGCGGAGAAGAAGGAAATTCTCAAAAGGTACCGTGCATTACTCCGGGCATGTAAATCAACCATGCAAAAAGGTGATAAGCGTATGATTCGCCTTGCCTTTAATATGGCTTTGGAAAGTCACCAGGACATGCGTCGTAAATCAGGTGAACCTTATATCTACCACCCTATTGCTGTTGCTCAAATAGCCGCCGAAGAAATCGGACTAGGTACGACGTCTATTGTTTGTGCGCTCCTGCATGATGTAGTCGAAGACACCGATATTACTCTGGAGGATATCGAACGTGAGTTCGGGAAAAAAGTAGCAAAAATCATTGACGGCCTGACTAAAATTTCAGGCGTATTTGACTATAACAGCTCTTTGCAAGCAGAGAATTTCAGAAAAATGCTCCTAACTCTGGCTGATGATGTTCGTGTGATCCTTATAAAACTCGCTGACAGACTGCATAATATGCGTACGATGGATTTTATGCCTCGTGATAAGCAGCTGAAAATATCGTCAGAAACAGTGTATTTATATGCACCGCTGGCTCACAGGCTGGGACTTTATACATTAAAGTCAGAACTTGAAGACCTTTCCATGAAATTTATGGAACCGGTAACTTATAAATTTATAGCCCAGCAACTGAATGAAAAAAGGGCTGAGCGTGAGAATTTCGTTCGTGATTTTATATCTCCGATCAGTGAAATATTAAATGAGCAGGACCTTGAGGCTGATGTGTATGGCCGGCCAAAATCGATTCACTCGATTTGGAGCAAGATGCGGAAGAAAAATATTCCTTTTGACGAAGTTTATGATCTGTTTGCAATTCGTATCATTCTAAACAGCAAACCCGAAAACGAAAAATCAGATTGTTGGAAAGCATATTCTATCGTAACAGATCTTTACCACCCCAATCCTGACCGTTTACGCGACTGGATTTCATCGCCCCGGGCAAACGGGTACGAGTCACTTCACACTACTGTTATGGGGCCCAGAGGCCAATGGGTAGAAGTGCAGATCCGAACTACAAGGATGAATGAAATCGCTGAGAAAGGTTTCGCAGCACATTGGAAATATAAAGAACCCTCAGCAGACAGTGGCACCGACAGCGGCCTTGACCAGTGGATTCACAAGGTGAGGGAAATGCTTAACAATCCCGAATCTAATGCATTGGATTTCCTGGATGATTTCAAGATGAATTTGTTTTCGGACGAGATTTTCATTTTTACACCAAAAGGGGCGTTGATACAGTTACCAGTTAATGCTACAGCACTTGACTTCGCATTTGAAATTCACACCGACATCGGCGCCAGCTGTATCGGCGCTAAAGTAAATTATAAGCTAGTTCCTTTATCTTATAAATTACAGAACGGTGATCAGGTAGAAGTAATAACGTCCAGCAAGCAATCGCCAAAAGAAGACTGGCTAAGTTTCGTAGTTACTGCTAAAGCGAAATCAAAAATTAAATCTTCCCTTAAAGAAGAAAAGCGTAAGATAGCTGAGCAAGGGAAGGAAATTCTTGAGCGGAAACTTAAATCGCTGAAAATCACCTATAAAACTGATAATCTCTACAAATTAACTTATTATTTCAAGCTACCTTCCACGCTTGATCTTTTTTTCAATGTAGCTAAGGGATTGATTGATCTCAAACAACTCAAAGAATTCGTTGCATCAGAAAAAGTTATCGAGAATAAACCTGAGCGCCCTGAAAATCTCACACCTGAACAGTTCACTAAGAGAACGAAATCTGATAACGATACTTTGCTGATTGGAGAAGACTTGCAGAAAATTGATTATAAACTTTCTACTTGCTGCAATCCGATTCCGGGAGATGATGTATTTGGTTTCGTAACTGTTGGTGACGGAATTAAAATTCATCGTACAAACTGCCCGAATGCAACGAAATTAATGTCGAATTATGGTTACCGCATTGTCAAAGCAAGGTGGAACTCCCAAAAAGAACTGGCATTTTTAACCGGTCTTCGAATTATCGGGATTGATGATGTTGGATTGATAAACAATATAACAACAGTCATCTCCGGAGATTTCAAGGTAAATATGCGCTCCATTACGGTAGACACAAACGAAGGTATGTTCGATGGATCAATTATGGTTTACGTGAACAATACTGCGCATCTCGACAACATGATCGCTAAACTCAAAATGGTGCCTGGCGTAACTTCGGTTATACGCTTTGATTCCCAACCACAGGATCTTGTCAAAGCTTCCTGAATTAAATGAGAATAATCTTAATATTTTGGATAAATTTGGAGGTCATTTAACCGCACTATGCCCGGACGAGATACTATTGCGCTGGTAATAAAAATTTTTGAAGCCTATCTTGAAAATAAGAGCCTGAGGAAAACCCCCGAACGCTATGCAATTCTTGAGGAAATATATTCGCGAAGTGACCATTTCGATGTGGAATCGCTGTATATCCATATGAAAAACAAGAAATACCGGGTAAGCCGGGCGACTGTTTATAACACCCTTGAGCTTCTGGTCTCCTGTGATCTTGTAACAAAACATCAGTTTGGCAAGAACATGGCTCAGTTTGAAAAATCATATGGGTATAAACAGCATGATCATATAATTTGTATTGATTGCGGAAAAGTGGTTGAGTTTTGTGACCCTCGGATCCAACAAATTCAAAGCATGATGGGTGATCTCCTCAAGTTCGAAATTAAGCACCATTCGTTAAACTTATATGGTAATTGCGGACGTCTCAAAGAAGGTAGCTGCGAATCATATGCAAATAAAAACTAATCTTCTTACCATACTACCTTAATTTATATAATGACAATTGATGTATTGCTAGGCCTCCAATGGGGCGACGAAGGAAAAGGAAAGATTGTGGACGTCCTGTGTCCTCAATATGATTTAATTGCCCGTTTTCAGGGTGGCCCCAATGCAGGCCATACTCTGGAATTCGACAACCAGAAATATGTATTGAACACTATTCCTTCAGGAATATTTAACAATAATGTCATGAACCTTATTGGAAATGGTGTTGTTATCGATCCGATCATTCTAAAAAGGGAACTCGATAACTTAAAGAAAAATGGCTTTGACCCGGTAGCTCGGAAAAAACTAGTGCTCGCAAGGAAAGCTCACTTGATCTTACCTACCCATCAATTGCTTGATGCTGCTTCTGAAACCAAAATGGGGGCGGATAAAATTGGCTCGACTCTTAAGGGTATCGGACCAACTTATATGGATAAAACAGGACGAAACGGGCTTCGGGTTGGAGATACCATGCTTGCTGATTTCCGTGAACGTTATAACAAACTAGTTAATAAACACCTTTCAATCCTATCTCATTACGGAGAAATTCCTGACTTTTCGGAAAAAGAGACAGCTTTCTTCGAAGCTGTAGAATTATTGAAGACCATACCTCAGGTAGATAGCGAACATTTCGTAAACCAGTATCTTAAGGAGGGTAAAAAAGTTCTCGCCGAGGGTGCTCAAGGAACAATGCTTGATATTGATTTCGGCTCATACCCTTTTGTAACCTCTTCAAACACAACTTCTGCCGGAGCTTGTACAGGCCTGGGGGTTGCGCCAAAGAGTATTGGAAACGTAATAGGTATTTTTAAAGCATATTGTACCCGTGTGGGCAGCGGTCCTTTCCCAACCGAACTTGAAAACGAAACTGGAGAAGAACTTAGACGGATTGGCCATGAATTCGGTGCCACAACAGGGCGTCCCCGTCGTTGCGGATGGATTGACATTCCTGCTCTTAAGTATGCTATTATGCTAAACGGCGTTACAGAACTTGTTATGACCAAAGCAGATGTCTTAAGTGGCTTCGATACAATATATGCATGTACTAGTTATAAGTACAATGGCGAGACCATCGATTATATGCCATATGATATTCATGCCATAAAGCCAGAACCGGTATTAGAAGCTATTCCGGGATGGAAAGAGGATCTTACAGGAATTAGGGAAATCCATGAAATTCCTGCGAAACTTTGTGCATATATTTCATACTTGGAGAAACATCTTGAAGTTCCGGTAAAATACCTCTCTGTAGGGCCAGACCGCGTGCAGACTCTTATTTTGAGTTAGTTTCACGAAGAGATAAAATTATACTTTATATAGTGCCTGTACCTCAAGTTTTTATCACTTCTGATCTGGATACTTTTAAAGTAAAAGCACTTCTTTGGGCAAACACTTTTAAAGATGTTTGTTATTTTGATTCTAACCATCACGACGATCCTTATTCCGTTTTTGATATTTTCATAGCCGCTGGAGCAAGCGAAAAATTAACTCTCGCGGCAGGAAACGCGTTCAAACAACTGGAAGATTTTCTAAAAGATCATACAGGCTATATCCCGGGATACTTATCGTATGACTTAAAAAATGAGCTTGAGAGTTTAGAATCGAATAATCCAGACAAACTGAACTTCCCCGACCTCTATTTTTTCATACCCGAGAACACGATACTTATCAAAGGGGATGAAGTGCAGATCCATGGTACTAATCCAGAAGGAACCTGGGAAATTATTAGTAATTACATGATACCAATTCCAACTGTTAGTCGCCCCGTTAATATAAGTTCCCGCTTCACCAGAACTGAATACGAGCAAACAGTTACTGAAATAAAGGGACACATCCAGCGGGGAGATATCTATGAGATAAATTTTTGTCAGGAGTTTTATTCTGACGATGCAGAGATTGATCCCCTCAACACGTTTTTAAGGCTGAATAAAATCTCTCCTACCCCGTTTTCGAGCTATCTGAAGCTCGACCAGCATTATATTATTTCTGCAACTCCGGAGCGATTCTTAAGCCGAAAAGGACAAAAGCTGATTTCGCAACCTATCAAAGGCACTTCAGCACGCAATTCCGATGTACAGAAAGATGAGGAGCAGAAAAAGAACTTACAAGCCGACGAAAAAGAATTAGCAGAAAATGTAATGATAGTGGATCTGGTAAGAAATGATCTTACTAAAAGCGCGAAGCCGGGGACCGTTAAGGTCGAGGAGCTGTTTGGTCTATATAGTTTCAAGCAAGTCCATCAGCTGATCTCGACTGTTGTTTGCGAAAGAAAGGAAGGACTGTCTAATACCCAGATCATCGCAAATACCTTCCCTATGGGTTCTATGACAGGCGCTCCTAAAATAAGCGCTATGATATTAGCCGAACATTATGAAAGAAGTAAAAGAGGAGTCTATTCGGGAGCTGTAGGATACTTCGGACCAAACGGGGATTTTGATTTCAATGTAATAATCAGAACTCTGCTTTATAATAATGAAAATAAATATTTATCCTTCCATACCGGAGGAGCAATAACTTTCGACTCTGACCCCGCACTTGAATATGATGAATCCTTACTGAAGGCAGAAGCAATAATAGAAGTTTTAAGAGAATAAAAAAACCCGGTCGGGCCGGGTTTCTTTATTGCTAGTTTGCTGTGGTTCGTCCACCTTTGTAAAACTGCCTTGCTTCAGGAAGTAATGCTTGTATGGCTTCTATTCTGCTTGCATCGCTCGGGTGGGAGCTTAAGAATTCCGGTGGTGCTCCACCACCTTGTTTTGCGGCTGCCATGCGTTGCCAGAAAGAAATAGCGCTATCAGGATTGTACCCAGCCATGGCCATGAAAATAAGGCCTAATCTATCTGCTTCACTTTCCTGATTCCGCGAATATTTAAGCATCGCCAGCTGACCTCCCAAACCGTAAAGTTGTCCGATAACCTGTTGGGTACCCTGAGATCTTCCGCCTACTGCTGCTCCTACCAATGCACCTCCGCCCTGTGCGAGAGTCATCTGAGAATAACGTTCTGCGGCATGCTGAGCAATTGCGTGGGCAATTTCATGACCCATGACTGTTGCAAGTCCTGCGTCGTTTTGTGTAACTGGCAATATACCTGAATAGACGGCCACCTTACCACCGGGCATACACCAGGCGTTAATATCTTTACTGTCTACTAAAGTGAACTGATAATTGTAATTATATTTATCACCGTAACCATTCGCCTGCATATAACGATTGATTGCTCCAGCAAGTTTATTGCCAACAGTTTTCACGCGCTGCGCGTTCGCTCCAGAAGAGATTACTCTTGTAGAGCGATCAGAAAGGAATTGCTGGTAAGCTTCTGAAGCTTGCTGTTGAAGGGTTTCATCATTCACAAGACTGAGCTGGCTTCTGCCAGTTAGCGGAACTTGTGAACAGGACAGTAGCACAGTGCTTATGGCTACTGCGCCGAGTAATTTTAATCTTTTCATAATTCTGTTTTATTAAGTTGGATAATTCTATTTCTTTTTAAACAGATTTACTTTAGATTCTTTACCCTTCAAAAGACGCTCAATATTTTTTTGATGTGTTACAAGGATTAGTACGCAAATACTCATACCATATAGCACTACCGAACGTATTGGTGACTGGAAAATAAATATTACACTTAACGGAAAACTGAATCCGGCAAGGATGGAACTTAGTGATACATATTTAGTTACCAACAATACAACAACAAAGGTAAGAACGCAAAGCATCGCTGCTTCCGATTGTACTGCTAATATCATTCCAAATAATGTTGCGATACCCTTGCCTCCCCGAAATCCGGCGAAGACCGGAAATAAATGTCCCATGACCGCAGTAATACCGAGGGCCAGTTGATAGTTTACAAACTGCACAGAATTTTGTGGCCCGGTAACAGACAATCCGATGAGATAGGCGAGGTTCGTAGCAGTGTAACCCTTGAGAATGTCGAGAAGCATTACTGCCAGGCCTGCTTTCTTACCTAATACGCGGAACGTATTTGTTGCTCCGGCATTCCCGCTTCCATATTCCCGCACATCTATACCGTAGAATGCCTGACCTATCCAAACTGCTGTCGGTATTGATCCAAACAAATACGCTAACAATAATGCGGAGACCGAGTATATTGATATCATTCAGGTACAATAATACTAATTCGTTAAGGTGTATCAGTTAAGAAAATTTTATTTAGTTGGTCTGAATAGCCTTTAAACTCATATCTAGGCTTTTAACAGAATGGGTTAGCGCTCCCATTGATACAAAATCAACCCCGCATCGGGCGTATTCAAGAACATTATCCAATGTTATTCCCCCAGACGCTTCTGTAATAAATCTCCCTTTGATTAATGCAACCGCTTCTTCCAATTTTTCAAATGTAAAATTATCCAATAATATTCTGTCCACACCGCCGCTGTTAATAGCCTGAATTAATTCGCTCAGATTTCGCACCTCTATTTCTATCGGAATATCAAGATTTTTCTTTTTCAGATAAGATTTTGCAGCTTCGATAGCTTTTGCAATACCTCCTGCATAGTCAACATGGTTGTCCTTGATTAGTACCATATCATACAAGCCAAACCTATGATTTACTCCCCCTCCTATTTTCACGGCTAGTTTTTCGAGATAGCGAAGTCCCGGTGTTGTCTTACGGGTATCCAACACTTTCGTTCCCGTGCCTTCCAGCAACTTTACTACTTTATTTGTTGTGGTCGCAATACCGCTCATTCGCTGCATTATATTTAGGACCAGGCGCTCAGCAAGTAAAATGGAGTGCACACTCCCATTTACGTGAAATGCTACGTCGCCATGTTGTACAACCTGGCCGTCCTCCATGAATATTTCCATTGTTAAGGCAGGGTCTACAATCAAGAAGATTTCCCGGGCAATTGAAACACCGGCTAAAATGCCAGTATCTTTAATAAGTAATTTTGCCCGCCCTTTATAACCCGGGGGAATAGTACAATTCGAAGTATGGTCTCCGTCGCCCAGGTCTTCATTAAGGGCTTGGCGGATAAATGTATGCAGCGCTACAATATTCTTATCCATTTAAATTGCTTGAATTCAAAAATAGAAATACTTATTAGAATTGCTGCAGTCTGTCGTGTTCTATTCTAATTTGTTTGATCAGAAATGCCTCATCATTACCGCTGAGTGAAATGGAAACCCGGAATTTGTCTTTGGAAGTTGACACAAGAAAAACTGCGAGCTTATAACTGGGGTTTGAACTTAAACGGTGGATGATCTTTAATGAAACAGGCTTATTTTTCGAGAAAAAATCCCTCATGATGAGTTCCGCTTGTGCTTTCGAATAGAGATTTTCCTCTGAAAGAATGTCTAACTCTAAAGTCGACGAAAACAGAGAGGCAATCTTTGGAGCATCCGCAGTATTAAAATATTTTGCCAATAGATCAATGACGTCAACCTGTTGCGCACTTGCCGGCGAAATAGCAAATAAAAGGGGAAGAAAAATATGTAGAAGTCTTGTCCTCATGATCTTTCGTAGTTGATACTAAAATTATGCCATAACGGAAATAATATGCAATATTTTGAAGTGCAGATGTATATTTGCATGTGGAAAATAAAAAAACAATACTCCTGATTTTGGACGGCTGGGGTTTAGGAAAGCACGATAAGTCTGATGCAGTATCTGCTGCGAAAACACCATTTTATGATCATTTAATAAATTCATATCCCAATTCGAAGCTGGAAGCATCCGGCGAAGCGGTTGGTTTACCCGCCGGTCAGATGGGTAATTCTGAAGTTGGGCACATGAACCTTGGAGCCGGCCGTGTAGTGTACCAGGACCTGGGCCGAATTAATAAAGCAGTGCATGAGAATGAGTTGGTAAATCACCCGGTCTTAAAATCGGCGTTTGATTATGCACGGGATTCCAGCAAAAATTTACACTTCATCGGTCTCCTTTCTGATGGAGGTGTTCACTCCCATATCAATCATCTCAAAGGTTTGTGCGATGCGGCAAAGCAAAATAATATAAAGAATATATTTGTGCATCCATTTATGGATGGCCGCGATACTGATCCAAATTCAGGTCTTCCGTTTATCCTGGAACTTGAAAATCATCTTCAAAAATCAGGTGGTGTTATCGCATCAGCAATCGGGAGATACTATGCAATGGACAGAGATAATCGCTGGGAAAGAGTGAAGCTCGCATTTGACCTGCTTGTCCATGGAGTAGGAAATTTAACCCAGGACATTTCAGAAAGCATACAACGCTCATACGACCAAGGTATCACCGATGAGTTTATTGAACCGATAGTTAAAATTGACAATGACGGGCTGCCAGTGGGTAAGATAGAGCCGGGAGATGTAGTAATTTGCTTCAATTTCCGTACCGACAGAGGACGGGAAATAACTACTGCGCTAACCCAAAAGGCCTTTCCGGAATACAATATGGAACCCTTACCTCTCTATTATGTTACAATGACAAGCTACGATGATACTTTCAGCAACGTAAAAGTTGTTTTCACAAAGGACGATCTGAAGAACACCCTTGGAGAAGTGCTTGAATTCAATTCAAAGACTCAGGTGAGGATTGCAGAGACCGAGAAGTATCCTCATGTCACCTTCTTTTTCTCTGGCGGAAGAGAAACTGTTTTCAATGGCGAAAAACGAATTTTGATACAGTCTCCGAAGGTAGCAACATATGATCTTATGCCCGAAATGAGCGCCAGGGAGGTGGGGTCAGCCATATGCCAGGAGATCGAGACGAACGCCCCCGATTTCGTTTGTCTTAACTTTGCAAATCCTGACATGGTTGGACATACCGGTATATTTAGTGCGGTGACAAAGGCTATTGAAACAGTGGATCAATGTCTTAAATCTGTAGTTGAATGTGGAATTGCAAACGGTTATTCTTTCATCATCCTGGCTGATCATGGTAATGCTGATTTTATGATTAATGAGGATGGATCCCCAAACACAGCCCATACTACTAATCTGGTTCCTTGTATCCTGATTGACACGGATTTCCACCATATTGCAGATGGGAAACTTGGTGATATTGCCCCCAGCATTCTAACATTAATGAATGTACCGATACCGGAAATTATGTCTGGTCAGATTCTAGTTTCTTAATGGTTTTCAAAAAGCTGGCCGTCGCTTTTCTGATACTCGCATCCTGCGGAGGCGCAGAGCAAGTGCGTAAAAGGAGATTTCTGGACATAAAAGGGTACGTCAGCCAGGAGGTCAAACGTCTTGAAAAACAAAAGGCTACTATTGACAAAACCGTGAGTAAAAATGGCGTGCCTGAAAGCCGGAAAAACCTTTCTCCTGACTGGAATATCGAGCTAGCCCTTTTTTCCGAATCAGATATCAATAAACCCGCCTGGATTGATAGCTACAGCGTAAATTTTGATGGCAGTAACGTATCTTATAATGCGCTGGACAATAAACTACGAACCCGCTCAATAGTCATCAAGAAAAATAAATCTGGCAAATTAACTGAACTTATGGTTGTAAACCGAACCAGCAATTACCTTTATAGTTCATCAGAAGAGTTACTATATATCCCCGATTCAATTTACCGGATTATAAAAAAGCAGGATGTGATTCTTCTGGGGAAAAATAATTACAAAATCTTCGGCGTTTTTTAAATATAATCCAATAATAGGATTTCCCAGGCGTTATAATGCCATTCACGAATATGCACTTCACTTTTATTATTTCTCTATTGGCGATTTTGTCATATATAGCTCCGAAGTTCCATCCGGGGAACTCTGAACAATTAAATAAATTTCAAAAGGAGTTGCTATCAAAAATAAATAATGTTCGTAAATCTGGATGCAGATGTGGCAGAACCTATATGCCCCCTGTTGAACCGCTGAATTGGAATGGCAATCTTGAACGATCTGCTTCTGCTCATGCCCAGGATATGTTCAGACGTCGATATTTTGCACATACAAGTTTGTCGGGCAAAACCATAAAAAATAGACTCGAGGATGCCGGTTATACCCTTACACGAATGCGAACATATGCTTTCGGTGAAAATATTGCCGTTGGCCAGAGATCTATTGATGAGGTTCTGAAAAGTTGGCTAAACAGTGAAGGGCATTGCAAAAATATAATGAGCAAAACCTTCAGAGAAGTTGGCGTTGCAGAAATTAATCGATATTGGGTCCAGGATTTTGGAATGAGAGTAGCGAGGGATTGATCGGAGGTCTGAAGTCAGAGGTCTGAGCTAGCGTACCTTATCTGACTTCAGACCTCAGACCTCCGACCTCAGACCTCCGACCTCAGATCCCTGGGCCTGATAAAAATGTAAAATATAGCTAGAGTCAATAAACCGACTGAAAAAAAGAAAATAGAATACGGTCTAAGAGTGTCGTCAAAAAAGAATTCGCCGATCATCCAAACAGAGTTTGCCAAAATCCAGGAACAAACTGCCAGATTGTGATAAAGTTCAGAAGGCACGGATTTCAATCTATAGGTAAGGTAAAAGGCCAGTAAGACTGTAGGAACAACCATGACCATACCAAGCGTTTTCAAATCCAAAACCCAGAAGGTATCTTTCAGAAGCCAGCAGGTAATATGAAGGTTTTCGAATTTGCGTACCGATTTTAACAAATGCTTTATATAGCGTAGAATTTTATTAAATCAAGGCTCCTAATAAAAATTGGCCTCTATATAGTGTATCCTAAATTATTAATTTAAATTCTTCATATAGGCTATGGCATCCGCCAATTGATTTGTAATATCCTTACGACCGGGTGTCAAACTCAGAACCTTTTCAAAGTCGTTAATACATGCTTTGAACGCATTTACAGCTCTCGTCTTGTCGTAAAAATTTGGAATTTTCTGGCCTTTCAAAACACCATAATCACGGTAAGCAACAGCCCTGTTCTGATATAATTTAACGTCATCCGGACTAAGATCTATTGCCTTACTAAAATCCCTTATCGACAAAAGAAGCAACTTTTCACGATCTGGGTTAGATAAACCCTTGGTGTCAGTTGCCATGATATTACGGGCCTTTCCACGATAGTAATAGGCACTATTTTCTCCGGGTTTGAGCGAAACCACACGGTTGAACGTAGTGACTGCTTTGTTATAGTTACCTGCGTGGTAATACGAATAACCAAGCATGTATAAAGTATTAACATCATTCGTATCAACTGCGAGAGCCTTTTCAAGACTGGAAACTGCACCTTTAAAGTCACCGTTTATTAGTGCTCTCTCCCCCATCTTATAATTAGGGTTCTGAGCAAACACGGTACTAACAAATAAAACTAAAAATAATAGAAGTGTATACGATCTCATGTGGATTGCGGAAATTTATCTCGTTCAAATAACGGTGTGCAGGATGATTTATTTTTAAATGTACTACTTTTAGTAAATACAAGAAAAAAAAACGTTCTTATTGCGTCAGGGCGTTACAGTGCAGTTCAGAATTTTTGTCTGTATATTAATTTAAATCTGACTAAATTCATGCATCCGGTGAATTGGCACATCACTTGCACTTTTATCAATTCCAGCTTTTTTAACTGTGATCAGATAACTTTACTGTCATTATGACGTTTTCCAAATTATAGATGAGTAATTACGACAACTTTGATTTTAACCGAACATTACCTTTAATAAATGAAGATACAGAATTCTTTCCTTTAATGTCCCAGGAGGACGAGGAGGAAATGAATAATGAAGAAACACCGGACATATTGTCTATCCTGCCATTACGTAATACAGTTCTATTTCCCGGTGTTGTTATTCCCATCACTGTTGGAAGAGACAAATCAATAAAACTTATTAAAGATGCCTATAGAAGTGATCGGATCATTGGTGTAGTTTCACAACGGGACGTCGGGATAGAAGATCCTACTTTTGATCAGCTAAATGAGGTTGGTACCGTTGCTCTTATTATTAAGATGCTGCAAATGCCCGATGGTAACACCACAGTAATAATCCAGGGAAAACAGCGCTTTCGCTTAAACGAAGAGGTTCAAAGCGACCCTTACATAAAAGCTTCCATAAAAAAGTTTGAGGAGCTAAGGCCAAAGCCTGATAAAGAATTTAAAGCCTTGATGGCTTCTATCAAGGAAATGGCAATGCAGATCATACAGTTGTCGCCGAACATTCCAAGCGAGGCAGGCATTGCTATAAAAAACATTGAAAGCGCCTCATTCCTGATCAATTTTATATCATCGAACATGAATGCAGATGTTGCTGCAAAGCAGGAGATGCTCGAAGTGGCTAATCTAAGAGAAAGAGCAAAGATGGTTCTAGGGCATTTAACCGTAGAGCTGCAGATGCAGGAGTTAAAGAATCAGATTCAATCAAAAGTGAGGGTTGACCTGGACAAACAACAGCGCGACTATTTCCTAAATCAACAGTTGAAGACCATTCAGGAAGAACTAGGTGGAAATTCACCGGATCTTGAAGTTGAGAATCTAAAGGCCAGGGGAGCGAAAAAGAAATGGCCAAAGGAAACCGCCGGACATTTTGCCAAAGAAATAGAAAAGCTGGCGCGTATGAACCCTGCCGCCGCTGACTATTCTATACAAATAAATTACCTGGAGGTTCTCCTTGACCTTCCTTGGAATGAATTTACAAAGGATAATTTTGATCTCAAAAGAGCAGAAAAGGTCCTTGAAAAGGACCATTACGGACTTGAAAAAGTTAAACAACGTATTATAGAATACTTGGCAGTGCTTAAATTGAAGCACAATATGAAAGCCCCGATTTTATGTCTCGTAGGTCCTCCGGGAGTTGGGAAGACTTCGTTGGGTAAATCTATTGCAAAAGCCCTGGGAAGAAAATATGTTCGCATGGCTTTGGGCGGCATTCGTGATGAGGCCGAGATCAGGGGCCATCGAAAAACTTATATCGGCGCTATGCCCGGCCGAATTATTCAATCCATTAAAAAAGCTGGTACATCTAATCCTGTATTTGTTTTGGATGAGATTGATAAAGTTGGAAACGATTATCGCGGAGATCCATCTTCTGCCCTTCTTGAAGTTCTGGACCCTGAACAAAATAATGCTTTCTATGATCATTATGTTGAAGTGGATTATGATCTTTCCAATGTGATGTTTATTGCCACAGCAAATTCTTTGAGCAGTATTCAGCCTGCCTTGTTAGATAGGATGGAAATTATTGAGGTTAATGGCTATACTATTGAAGAGAAGATCGAGATTGCTAAACAGCATTTACTTCCTAAACAAAGGGAGCAGCACGGGCTAAAGCCTAACAACATCTCCCTCAAGTCACTGGTCATCGAAAAGGTTATCGAAGATTATACACGCGAATCAGGTGTGCGTGGATTGGAGAAAAAAGTGGGCTCATTGGTAAGGGGAATTGCCACTAAAATCGCAATGGAAGTTGAATATAGTCCTGCTATAACTAAAGCCGACGTCGAAAAAATTCTCGGGCCTCCTCTGTATGATAAAGACCTATACGAAAACAATAATGTTGCTGGCGTAGTTACAGGCCTCGCCTGGACACAAGTTGGAGGCGACATCCTATTTATTGAAGCGAGCATAAGCCCCGGTAAAGGAAAGCTGTCGCTGACGGGTAATCTAGGTGAAGTGATGAAGGAATCAGCAACGATTGCGATGGCTTACCTGCGAGCTCACGCTTCTAAATTTGGTATTGATCACCGTTTGTTTGATCAGTGGGATGTTCATGTTCACGTGCCTGCTGGTGCTACGCCAAAAGACGGTCCATCTGCTGGTATAACAATGTTAACAGCATTAACATCTGCATTTACCCAGCGGCGTGTAAAATCCCACCTTGCAATGACGGGCGAAATAACCCTGCGCGGAAAGGTTCTTCCAGTAGGAGGTATTAAAGAGAAAATCCTGGCAGCAAAACGGGCAAATATTAAAGATATCATCCTTTGTAAGTCAAATCAGAAAGATATACTTGAAATAAAAGAGGCATATATCAAAGATCTTAATTTTCATTACGTTTCGGAAATGAAAGAAGTAATTGAGCTTGCACTGATTAAAGATAAAGTCAAAGACGCAATCAATCTGACTTATAGGGAACCCGTCCTTCCCGTTTTGAACTAAGCTAAATTCGCATTCTTTTTTTAATCTTTATTTCTACCTTTCGTTGCATTTAAAAATTAAATCATGAAGAATACTTACCTATTGTTGATATTATTGGGCCTTGCCGCTGCTGCGCAATCTCAAGATAAAATTTACAAGAAAGGTGGAGAAATTATTGAAGCCAGAATAACAGAGGTCGGTACAGACGAAATAAAGTACAAAATTTTTAGTGATCAGTCCGGACCCATGTATTCACTTGATAAAGACAGAATTATTAAAGTTGTATACGAAAATGGAAGGGTGGAAACCTATCAGAGTAATCTTTGCGACTTTTGACCTTTTTTTTGCACGTTTAATGCGACTATCTAAATTTTTTCTGTTTTTACTAGTTCTAATACCTAATATAAGTCTTGCCCAACAGGCAGAGTTCAAAAATGAATTCGGATTCAGAACTGATAATGATGCATATCTGGCATATGGTCAGGATAGATATTATACAAATGGATTGTTCATCTATTACAGACGTGCGATTGATCAGAGCAAGCTGAACAAGAGGTTTAACAAGATAATCTGGGAAGCGGAAGCCGGACAAAGAATGTATAATCCACAATCAGGTAACATTTCTGATATTTCCTTTGTTGACCGGCCATTTGCGGCTTATCTGTACGCCGGAGGCGGCGTCAATCTACTTTTCAATTCTGAAAACTCCTTGAAAATTAGTCTACAGGCTGGAACTGTCGGCCCCGATGCAAAAGGTAAAGAAACCCAGGAGCTGCTGCACAGCATTGTGGGATTTTACGAAATTAAAGGCTGGGAATCGCAGGTAAACGATGAATTTGCAATCAATACTACCATTGCTTACAAAAACATTCTTTTCAGAAGCGCGTCGGATCGATTGGACGTGGGCCTCGATTTATATTTAAATTTAGGTAATACATATGCCGGCGCTGGCGCCGGGCTTATGTTCCGGACGGGCAATATTAATCCGCTCTTCAATTCTGCAATTACGGAAAGTAGAGTCTCAAATAATAGCAAGTCAAAAGACCTTATCGAGCGTGAGATTTTCTTTTATGCTAAGCCTTTATTACAATATATAGCATATGATGCCACTATTCAGGGAGGATTATTTCGAGATGACAAAGGCCCTGTGGTGTTTGATGCGAAGCCTTTAGTATTTAGTCAGCAAGCCGGTTTTATCTATGCTAAAAAGCGCTGGACGGCTGATTTCTCATTAATATTTAAATCCAGGGAAGTCAAAAGTTTGGCTAAACCTCACCAATATGGTTCGGCAGCCTTATATTATAGGTTTAACTAATTAAAATTATTCCCAATCCCTCCGCCTATTAATCTTTTTAAGTGCTGTTGCTTGTTTATGCTTTAACCGCTTTTCAATAACACTTTTACCCGGCTTAGTTGCGCTGCGTAATTTCGGCAAGTGGAGAGCGTTATTCAGTAGAATTACCAACTTTTCCAGCCCCCTCTCCTTATTTCTTAGTTGACTCCTTTCCTCTTCAGTTATTACCTGTAAAACACCATCAGAATTTATCCTATTTGAAAGCTTTCGGGTGATGATTTCTTTTTGCTCCTCAGTAAATAGAGCTGAAATTTTGATGTTTATGTTAAGTTCTACTTTACTAGAAACCTTGTTAACGTTCTGTCCTCCTTTTCCGCCGCTGCGCGATGTTTTAAATGTCACTTCCCTCAAGAGGGCTGCTTTAGAAAAAATCATTTTCAAAAGTAATATTTTGAAAGAGCAAAGAACAAAGAGCAAGGAATAAAGATGGATTTGGCTCTCAAGACACGGGTATTGATCATATTGAAGGGCCACTCATCCTGATTCACGATGAATTTCAAGTCCTTGTTCTTTGCTCTTTATTCCTTGCTCATCGTTCTTGTTCTCATTAAAAAATAATTAGCAACTCAAATCCAAATCAAAGTTTAAATTTGTACCCAATGCAAAAAAACATCGTTATTGCCATAGATGGCTACTCCTCGTGTGGAAAAAGTACTATTGCCAGGACACTGGCAAAAAAACTTCATTTTATATATATTGACAGCGGTGCAATGTACCGGGCAGTAACTTTATATTTTTTGAGAAAGGATATCGCTTTGGATGATCATGATGCAATTGTAAGCGCTCTCGCCGATATACATCTAAATTTTCATTCCAGAGATTATCAAAGTCATATTACACTTAACGATGAAGAGGTTTCAGAAGAAATCCGTCAGATGCCAGTCTCCCAGTTAGTAAGTGATGTAAGTGCAATCAGAGAAGTTCGGGTAGAAATGGTCAGGCAGCAACAACGAATGGGTAGGTCGAAAAATATAATTATGGATGGGCGGGACATAGGCACGGTGGTATTCCCTAATGCAGACCTTAAACTATTTATGACCGCTGATCCAAAAATTCGCGCTGAAAGACGTTTTAAGGAGCTTATGTTAAAGGGTGAGCAAGTGACGATGGAAGAAATTTTCGAAAATATTGCACATCGGGATTTTCTGGACACAACAAGGGAAGAAAGCCCTCTTGTTAGGGCAGACGATGCAATCATCCTTGATAACACAACTATCGATCAGGAACAGCAGCTAGCATTTGTACTGGGATACGTGACGCCTTTACTTCTTAAAGAGGCTAATTAATCCGTTTCCTCATCAATGTGATCTTTTCGCAGATCATCAAACGATTCATGCATTTGTTCGTCAGAAGGCTTTTCGTGGATCAGGAACTTATTATCCTTATCCTCGGCGGTATCGTTTTTCTTAATATTTACAAGCTTTTCTGCACTTTTACTTGATGATGCATCTTCAGTATCGGCGACATTTTTCAACCTATCATCCGGTTTATATTGCTCTTTGCTCATGCTTGATTTTTATTACAATATAACCAAGCTGATGGGTTAATGTTTGGATGCATTGTTAGAATGATCTTATACTCAATAAAATAAAGAGTGAAAATGTTTTTTAATAAAAATGAATTTTTCTACCTTTGCAGTCCGATTTGAATCGGAAAAAGGAGATAAATTAATTAATGGCCAAAAAACTAGAAGCCGAAAAGGAGCTATCAGCTAAACAAGCAGAACTTCAGGGCGAAGAAACCACTACGGTTAAAGAAAAAGAAACTATTGAATCAGAAGCTGATTCAGTATCGATCGAAGAGATTAAATCCAAAACAATGATCACCCCTACCGGCGATTTCGACTGGGATGCGGATGATAAAGGTTTTGGAAATTACAGCGCTGCAGACCGTGAAAAGTTTGAACAGATGTATGCAGGAACATTTAATTCGATCGAGAAAGGCGAGATCATCTCGGGCATTGTCGTATCGATTAACAACAAAGATGTGGTATTGAACATCGGATTTAAATCTGATGGACTTGTATCCTTATCTGAATTCCGTGACACACCGGACTTAAAGGTTGGTGATTCAGTTGACGTATTTGTAGAATCGCAGGAAGATGCTAATGGACAGTTAGTATTATCCCGCAAGCGTGCAAAAACACAACGTTCATGGGAAACTATCAATGAGGCACTAGATCAAGACAAAATCATCACTGGTTTTGTTAAGAGCCGTACAAAAGGTGGTCTTATTGTGGATATTATGGGTGTTGAAGCCTTCCTTCCAGGATCGCAGATTGACATCAAGCCTATCCGTGACTATGACATCTATGTAGGTAAAACAATGGAATTCAAGGTTGTTAAGATCAACCATGAGTTTAAAAACGTTGTCGTATCACACAAGGTGCTTATTGAGGACGATTTAGAAAATCAGAAAACCGAGATCGTTGCTAAGCTTGAAAAAGGACAGGTCCTTGAAGGTACTGTTAAAAACATCACTGATTTCGGTGTGTTTATAGACCTTGGCGGCGTAGACGGTTTATTACACATAACTGATATATCATGGGGCCGTATAGAGCATCCCCGTGAGATATTAAATCTTGATCAGAAGATCAATGTTGTTGTTCTTGATTTCGACGACGAGAAGAAACGTATCGCATTAGGATTAAAACAATTAACTCCACATCCTTGGGAAGCTTTAGATACCAAATTAGAAATAAGCTCTAAAGTAAAAGGAAGAATTGTTACTGTTGCAGATTATGGCGCATTCCTTGAGATTACTCCAGGAGTTGAAGGCTTGATACACGTATCAGAAATGTCATGGTCTCAAAATCTTCGTAATCCTCAGGAATTCCTGAAAGTTGGCGATGAGGTTGAAGCTCAGGTCTTGACACTTGATCGTACTGAGCGCAAAATGAGCTTAGGTATCAAACAACTTACTCCTGATCCATGGAAGAATATCGGCGAACGCTATCCTATCGGAAGCAAGCACAAAGCGATAGTTAAAAACATGACTAACTTCGGCGTGTTTGTTGAAATCGAAGAGGGAATTGATGGTTTAATCCATATTTCTGATCTTTCATGGTCGAAAAAAGTTAATCACCCGAACGAATTCACTAAAGCTGGTGAAGAATTAGACGTGGTTGTTTTAGAACTTGATGAAGCTAACCGTAAACTAAGCTTAGGTCACAAACAGCTTGAAGAAAATCCTTGGGAAACTTTCGAGACAGTATTTACTCTGGATTCAATCCACGAAGGAACTGTATTGAAAGTAACTGACAAAGGTGCTATCATCGCATTGCCGTACGGTGTTGAAGGATTCGCTCCGACAAAACACATGGTTAAAGAAGATGGTTCTTCAGTTAAAGCTGAGGAGACAGCTGATTTCAGAATAATTGAATTCAATAAAGATTCTAAACGTATTGTGGTTTCTCACGCCCGCATCTGGGAAGAGGCAAAAGCTGAAGAACGTAAAGAAGAGTTCAATGCTAAGAAGAAAGAAGCTAAAGCTACAACCAGCGCTGTTAAAAAAGTGAAGGAATCTGTTGAGAAATCAACCTTAGGCGATCTTGGTGTATTGGCACAGTTGAAAGAGAAGATGGAAGGTGCAGAAAGCAAAGCCAAAAAAGCAAAGAAAACTGAAGATGATGCTGTTGAAGCAGCAAAACCTGAAGCTTCTGAAAAAGCTGAAAAATCGGCAGAATAAATTTAGCTTTATACTATTATCAAGCCCTCCGCGAAACCGGGGGGCTTTTTGTTACCCATCAAACTACCATCTTATATTTTTATTCATATGCTTCTGAAAACTTACGCGGACTTTATTCGCAAGTTACAGGCAATATACCCTATCCCCTCCGTAGAACGTCCGAAGAAAGTCCGAACAATCGCCCAGAAGATAAACGCGTAGTCCCGTCCCCTATTACGTCTCGTTTCACTGCTTTGTCTGGAATAAAAGGCCCTTTACCATGACGAAACGCGCACATTTTTTTGGACTATTCTTCGGCCAATCGCAGGGTATTACTTGACCTTTCAATTTTATTTTTTGCCTTGTCCCTGTCAACTCCCAACTTTCAACTGTCAACTTATTTCCCTATTTTTGATCAAATTAAAGCATTGATGCAAAACCTAACCTTGCTTGACGGTCAGAAATTCCAGATCACCATTCAGCGCCTTTGCCATCAGTTAATAGAAAATCACGACCTTTTTACGAATTCAGTTATCATTGGCATACAACCGAGGGGCATTTTCCTTGCGAAAAGAATTATTGATGAGCTTGAAATAAAGCTGCCGAAGACTAAAATTAAAAACGGGAATCTTGATATTACCTTTTTCAGGGATGACTTTCGTCGTAAAGATGGCTTAGTTCCAAGTCCGACGGAGATCAACTTTTTTATTGAGGGCAAAAAGGTAATCCTTGTTGATGATGTGTTATGGACCGGAAGAACCATCCGTGCTGCTATGGATGCGCTGCAGGCCTTTGGCCGCCCCGCAAAAGTTGAACTACTAACGCTTGTAGACCGGCGATACTCCAGACAATTGCCTATAGAAGCTGATTATATAGGGATCAAAGTGGACACAATTGATTCCCAAAAGGTTGTAGTTAGCTGGAAGGAAACTGATCAGGAAGACAAGGTAATTTTACTTTCAGAAAAATAATGGCAGAAAAAAGTCAAACATTAAGCGCAAAACACCTACTTGGCATTAAGGATCTTACGACAAGGGATATTGAATTAATTTTTGAAACTGCTGATACTTTCAAAGACGTACTTAATCGACCTATAAAAAAGGTTCCTTCCTTGCGTGACGTTACTATTGCAAATATATTTTTTGAAAATTCGACCCGCACCCGCCTTTCTTTCGAACTCGCGCAAAAAAGGCTGTCGGCCGACACCGTTAACTTTGCTGCTTCATCTTCATCAGTAAGCAAGGGTGAGACCTTAATTGATACGGTAAATAACATACTTTCTATGAAAGTAGATATGGTTGTTATGAGACACCCTTACGCTGGCGCAGGCGTGTTTCTGAGCAAACATGTTAAAGCCCAAATTATAAACGCCGGCGATGGAGCTCACGAACACCCAACTCAGGCTTTGCTTGATGCATTTTCTATCCGGGAAAAATTGGGAGATCTGAGCGGAAAGAAAGTTGCCATCATCGGCGATGTACTTCATTCAAGAGTTGCCCTTTCTAATATCCTTTGCCTCAAAAAACTGGGAGCCGAGGTAATGGTATGCGGACCCAGTACCCTGATTCCCAAATTTATACAAACACTTGGCGTTAAAGTCGAGCACGATCTTATCAAAGCCTTAAACTGGTGTGATGTGGCCAATATGCTCCGAATTCAACTTGAAAGACAAGACATAAAATACTTTCCTTCTTTGAGGGAATATTCTATGATGTACGGCTTAAACAAGCAAATCCTAAATTCTCTAAATAAAGAAATAATTGTGATGCATCCTGGCCCTATTAATCGCGGTGTGGAGATAACAAGTGATGTAGCAGACAGCAAACAATCAATTATACTCGATCAGGTCGAGAATGGGGTGGCGATTCGCATGGCCGTTCTTTACCTTCTGGCTAGCCAGCGGAATTAAATCAATCGGGCAAAATACCATCATCAGATTATTCCCGTTTATCTGTTTTCAACAGTTGTTAATTACTAATGTGAATTGCCTAATTAGCATTAGCTTAATTTTGAAAATAACTATTTTGGTTACTTATGCTCAGAAAATATATATTTAAAGCACTCCTTCTCGTTTTTGCAAGTTCTCCCGTTCTGGCTCAAAATACTGCTTGGTTTGAATTGAACCAAACTTATAAAAGCGGTATTGAACTTTTAGAAAAAGGAAAGTATGCAGCGGCTGCTGGTCAGTTTAGCCAGATTGAACAATCTATGCCTAAAACCTCTGTTGCAGCTGAGGTAACTCCAGAAATCAGCCTCCTAAAGGAAAATGCCCAATACTATCTTGCCCTGTGCGCACTTGAGCTCGGAAATGATGATGCAGAAGGACAGTTTTTAAAGTTCATAGCTAAGCACCCGGTGAATAGCAAAACAAAACTTGCATTCTATCAGGTTGGTCGATCTTACTTCGCACAAAAAAATTATACTAAAGTTGTTGAGTGGCTTACTAAGCTCGATAGAAATAGTTTATCCGGCAAAGAATCTGCGGAATATAGATTTAAGCTTGCATACTCTTATTTTGAATTGAAAGATTATAAAACTGCCGGGGAGTTATTTGCCCAACTCAAAAATGAGGAAAACGTATACAATGATCAGTCTATCTATTATTACGCTTACATTAATTATTTGTCAAAAAACTACAGAGTCGCTCTCACAGAGTTTGAACGGTTAAAGGGTTCTAAAGCTTATGAAAACAGCTATCCTTATTATATTTCTGCCTTATATTTTCTTGACAAAAGATACGACGATGTGATTAGTTTTGCAGTTCCTATAATTAAGTCTACCAAGCAATTGTATGAAACTGAAATGTTCAGAATTATTGGAGCCTCCTACTTCGCAAAATCAGATTATGCTAACGCAGGTTTGTATTACCAGAGCTTCCAGCAGAAGGACCTTGGCAAAACTCAAAACAACCAGGATAACTATCAGATAGGGTATACGTGGTTTAAGCTGAAGAACTATAATAAGGCCATTACCGAACTGGAAAAACTTTCATCATCAGACGAGTATTTCCAAAACGGAATGACCGCCCTTGGTGAATCATTTCTTAAGACAAACAATAAACAGGGAGCCCGTAATGCTTTTTTCAAGGCATCAAAATTAACTCTTGACAAAGAATTGCAGGAAGAAGGATTATTCAACTATGCAAAATTATCTTACGAACTGGATTTTCATCAGGTTGCACTCGACGCGACACAGCAGTTTATTAATACTTATCCGCGGTCGGTGAAGCTTGATGCTGCTAAGACGCTCCTTGGTGAAATTTTGTTGTCAACTAGAAATTACAAGGATGCAATCGACATATTGGAATCCATCCCAAACAAAAACAGGGAAGCTAAAGCAGTTTATCAGAAAGTGACCTATTACCGTGGCCTGGAATTCTATAACGAACGCGCATTCCAAAATGCAATTTCAGTTTTCATGCGTTCAAATGACAATGTTGCTGATACCGACATTGAGTCCCTGTCAACATATTGGCTTGCAGAAGCAATGTATGAGGTTAGAAAATTTGGAGAATCAGTCGAAAACTTCGAGAAGTTCCTTGATCTCCCGGCTTCCCGAAAAACAGAAGTTTATAATTACGCTAATTATGCGCTTGGATATGCCGCATTTGAATATGAGAGTTACCGTAAAGCTGCCACTTATTTCGGACGTTTTCTACAGGGAAATGAGATAGACCGCAACACTATTAACGATGCAGTGCTACGGTTGGCAGACTCCTACTTTGTACTTAAGGACTATGGAAATGCGCTTGTTTATTACAACCGTATCATCTCGTCTAATGCCGCCAGCGAAGATTATGCTTTATTCCAAAGAGGAATGATCCAGGGTTTACAAGGACAAAACGATGAGAAGATTGCAACTCATAAATCATTACTTCAGCAATTTCCCAGGTCGAATTACGCTGACGATGCAGGTTTCGAAATCGCATATACCTATTTTATAAAGAATGATTTTGAAATCGCGAAAAATGATCTGAGCGTCCTTATCGCTAAATATCCCCGTAGCAGTTATGTGCCGAGAGCACTAATTACAATCGGCCTTGTTCAGTTAAACCAGGATCAGGATGAAGCTGCTATAGAGACATTTAAACGGGTAGTGAATGAGTACGCAACTACTGATGAGGCTAAATTAGCGCTCGAGTCAATTAAAAATATTTATCTCGAAAAATCCGATGCTGAAGGCTTCCTTAGCTACGCAAATACAACAAGTATTGGTAATTTGAGTACCTCTGAGCAAGATAATATCACATTCCAGGCTGCAAATAATCGATTTTTAAAAGCAGATTATCAGGGAACTTTTGAATCAGTAAATGCCTATTTTGATAAATTTCCGACCAAGCCAATTCATGATAAACATGCAAAATTTATCAGAGCCGAGAGTCTTGTAAGGCTGAAGCGCCCTGATGAGTCGATACCTGACTATGAGTACATATTAAACGACTGGACGAGCGATTATACTGAACGTGCTCTTATCAGCATCTCTAAAATCTACCTTTCTCAGAAGAAATATAATGAAGCTATCGTCCATTTGAAAAAGCTGGAATTAACTTCTGAGTACCGCGCCCATTATGGTTATGCAATCAACAATCTGATGGAAGCCTATGCGAATATCAATATGCCCGACGAAACATTGCAATACGCCCAATTCGTACGAGATTTTGAAAAATCCTCAACGGAAGAAAAATACAGGGCTGACCTTTATTCCGGCAAAGCAAATTTGATAATCGGCGATACAGCTGAAGCGCTAAAATTCTTTAACCTTGTGGCCGACAAAACTCAGACAGTAACCGGGGCAGAAGCAAAATACAATGTAGCAAACCTGCAATATAAGAAAGGCGACTTTAAAATATCACTTGAAACAGCTCTTGATCTAACTAACAAAATGTCTTCACACGATTATTGGATTGCTAAAACCTATATCCTCATAGCAGATAATTATATGGGTTTAAAGGATAATTTTCAGGCAAAAAGCACTCTGCAGAGCATTATAGATAATTACGAGAGTGATGATGATGATATTTTGAAGACGGCAAAAGAAAAACTGGCTGCAATTAAATAAATTATATTAAAATGAAAATTCCATTTGTAACATATATAATTCTATCCGCAGCTTTATGCTTAACGGGAACTTTATCAGCGCAAGAAAAACCACAGCCGACTCCACCAACAGGTACTCTTACCGAAGAAATAGAAGTGGTGAGACCTTACAAGCCGGTTCTTGCTGACGCCGTCAAAATTCGACGAAGTCCAGATCTTAAAAATGAGCGACCTTATAAACCTTCCCTAACCTATAACATCGTTGATAAAAAACTTGAACTAAATTCCAATATCAAAGAATTGGAAGCTCAGAAAATGGCAGATGAGCAAGAAGTTATACTTAGTAATAATTATGCCAAAGGTGCGGCAGGAAGTTCAGGAACCACTTTAGGAGAGGTATATTTTAATACTGGGCGGGACCAGGCATTACAAGCTGGAGCATTTTTTAAGCATCTTTCCCAACAGGGAGATCAGGAGCGGCAACAATTTTCTAACCAACAACTAGGGGTTTTTGGGAGAAGTATTTCGAAGGCATTCTCCTTGTCGGGCAAGTTAATGTACGACCGCAGGTCCACTTTTTTCTATGGATATAATCCTTTGTCATCTACTGTTGCTAACATGGATAAGCAACGATTCGGGACAATAATTGGTCATGCAGAGTTGATGAATAATTACACTGAAAATTCTCCTTTGGATTACCATTTAGATCTCAATGCCTACCAGTTTAGTAATATTAATGAAGGCCGGGAAAGTACAGTTATAATTAGAGGCTCTATCAATAAAATGATAAACATGCTCAACCTTGGGCTTAACGCTTCCGCTGATCTTACGGGGGTTAAAGACGCAGCCTATAAAATTGGGAACAACATCATGAGGGCAAACCCATATATTAAACTCCAGGGAAAAGGCTTTCAACTAAATATTGGAGCTAATATCGTGCAGGAGTTTGGAGATAGGAACAGAACAAATATATTTCCGGCAGTTTCCACCGAAATACCGATAGTGACGGACTATGCAATTCTTTTTGGTGGCGTAAATGGCGACGTGCTTAAAACCTCTTTAAGAGATCTGTCTTTGGAAAATTCTTACCTCAATAAAGACCTTTCAATAAATAACTCTATTGAAAAAATACAAATCTACGCAGGCATCAAAGGTAACGCCGGCACAGAATTCGGTTATAAGGTGCAGGGCTTTTACAAAATTGTTGATGCTCTTTTGCTATTCGTGAATAATCCTGCTGTTATCAATCGTTTCGATGCCATATACGATAATAGCAAGATCTTTGGATTAAATGGTCAATTCAACGTTAAAGCCTCTGAACTCCTTAGTCTTACCGGAAAGGCTGAAATCTACAATTATGAACTTGAAAATGAAAAACAGGCATGGTTCAAGCCAAATCTGCGTTTGTCAACAAACGCACGATTCGATCTGAACGAAAAAGTGATCATAGATGGCGAGCTTCTGTTCCAGGGTGAGACTTCTGCCAGAACACCCGGCACATTTTCAAATCCTGTAAATGTTGTAAAAATAAAAAGCTTTATGGACGTAAGTGCGGGTGCTGAGTATAGGATCAACAATAAGTTAGGAGTCTTTCTCCGAGCTAATAATTTATTAGGCCAATCCTATCAAAAATATCTTTACTATTCCCGACTGGGTTTAACTTTATTTGGGGGACTTAATTATTCATTCTGATGCTTTGTTTTTGCTGCTTGAGAATTAAAAATTAACTTTACCGCCGGATGGATATTGGGTTTTACATTGCAGATTTATTACAGAAACAGGATAAAGTAAGTGTTTCTGGTCTTGGGACATTTACCAGACATAAAGTGCCGGGATCCTACGACCATATTAACAATTTATTTCTCCCCCCTTCATATAAAATTTCGTTCAGTGATGAAATATTTGATTCTCAGTCTCTGTCAAAATATATAAGTGCTAAAAAGAATTTATCTCCCTCCTCAGCAGAGTATTTCATTAAAAAATTTACTTCAGGTTTTCTCGATATCTTGCAAAGTTCCGGCATCGCTAAGTTAAATCCGCTTGGAAACGTTCGAAAGAATAATGAGAATCTGACATTTGAGGCATCGCCTGATTTCGAGATTACCGGCCAATCCTATGGTATGAAACCGGTTTCTGATCTTAAATCCTATACTCATAAGGCAACTGATGAAATCGCCCCTGAAATTGTTTCGCCAGGCGGTTTTATCGAAGACTTTATTACCGGACAAGGATCAACTGATGAAATAGAAGAGGGAGAACTTTTTTTTGAAGAAAAAAGAGGCAATAGCACTGGAATGATAATTCTAGGTGCTTTTTTATTTGCTGTCGTTACGGCCGCCCTGTTTTATATCTTAAATCCTACAACTAGAAATCTGGTTGACCGGATGCTTCCGGGCTATCATACAGATACTCCGATATCTAATTCCGGAAACACGCTCCCCTCCTCTCCAATTGTAAAACCAGACTCACTCAGTATGGTTCCCCCAGCAGTCGTACAAGATAGTAGCATTGGAGATTCAGTTACCAGAGCGGAGCAAATAGACAAACAACCTGTGGCTGTTGCAGGCACCAACAAAATTGAGATCATTGGTGCGACGTTCGGCAAGCGCAGCGAGGCTGAAGCTTACGTTATAGTAATGAAGAAGAGAGGGATTCAGGCAAAAATTGCTGATGATATGCCGGGAAGACTTTTTAAAGTCTCTCTTGCATCATTCTCAGATGACCAAAGTGCACAAACGGAATTAAACAGGGTCGTCAAAGAAGTTGAAAAGACTGCCTGGATTGCAAAATACAAATCAAAGAAAACCCAATAACAGATGTTTTTACTTCAAATCGATACACTTTCCCCGATTACAGATACAGCTGCTGCTGCATCATCGGCCGTGCAAACCATGCAAACAGCTGAAGAACTGAGATTTATAGACCTGTTGTTTAAAGGAGGTTGGGTTATGATCCCCCTTGCAATACTTGCATTCATTGCATTGGTAATCTTTGTTGAACGATATCTGACTATCAGAAAGGCTTCAAAAGATGAAATGAACCTGATGATGCAGGTAAGACAAAATATCAAAGCAGCCCGCCTGGAGTCAGCACTAGCGCTTTGCCGAAATAGCAATACTCCTCTTGGTCGAATGTTGGAAAAGGGCCTGATCCGTATTGGCCGACCTATCAAAGACATTGAAGGAGCTATAGAAAATGTAGGCAAGCTTGAAGTGTCCAAACTTGAAAAGAACATTAGTATACTAGGCATCATCGCGGGTATTGCTCCGATGCTTGGTTTTGTGGGAACAATTATCGGAGTTATCACAATTTTTCATGAGGTATCTGTAAAAGGAATTATCGAAATCGGCACTATTTCAGGTGGTTTGTATACTAAAATGATAACTTCGGCTACTGGCCTCATCATCGGTATTATAGCATATGTGCTTTATCATATTCTTAATATTATGGTCGATAGGATAATTCTTAAAATGGAAACTGATGCTATCGAATTTATTGATTTGCTGGAGGAGCCAGGAAAATGAACATTAAAAAACGAAAACGCGGTGTAGTAGAAGTGCATACATCAGCATTGAACGATATCATGTTTTTCCTGATGTTGTTTTTCCTGTTGGCTTCAGCCGTCGCCAATCCAAACGTCGTAAAACTATTCTTGCCGCGGTCGAGTTCGGGTCAATCTATTCCCCAAAAAACTATCAATGTTTCAATTACGAAAGACCTCGAATATTTTGTCGAGAAGCAGCCTGTTGCCCTTGCAGACCTTTACAAGAGTATCGAAGTTTACCAGCGTTCGGCTCCAGAACTCACAATAATTTTATATGCTGATCGTACTATAGCTATTGAAAATGTCGTGGAACTTACAGATATCGCCAACAAATTGAGAGTAAAGCTTGTATTAGCTACCGAGACAAAAAAATAATGCAGTACCAAAGAGAGGAAGAGAATAACTACCCTATGGCCTTCGCAATTTCAACAGCGATTATGGGGATTTTGCTGGTTATTAGTTTCCTTATTATCGCAAGTAGAGTTGAGCCTGAAGAAATTGGCACCGGTGGAATAATTGTTAATTATGGTACCGCTGTAATAGGAATGGGCGATGACTACATGAGTATCGAAGAACCCTCTACCGCTCCGGATGCAAATAATACTCCTCCCGATAAAGTAATAACTGAAAATCAGGAAGTGTCTGACCCAGTTTCTGAAGTAACGGATAAATCTATAGTTACGCAAGACGCTGAAGATGCTCCGGAAATCGTAACTAAAGCAAAAACGCCGGAAAAGTCGCCTTCGGTTAGCTTGCCCGCAAAGGAAAATAAACCCACTGTTAACCAAAATGCCCTTTATAAAGGAAAGAAAAATGACGGGAAAGGTGCTGGTGACGGTACAGGGGATACTCCGGGGAACCAAGGTAGCAAAGACGGTGACCCACTATCTCCAGACTACGGTGAAGGCGGTTCCGGCTTTGGCGGAGTAGCATTGGATCTAAAAAGCAGAAGATTTACGAACCTTAATGTTCCAAAGGATGATGGTCAGAAGTACGGACGTGTCGCTGTAAGGATTTATGTGGATAAGAATGGAGTAGTTGTTAAAGCTACACCGGGCGTTAAAGGGACCACACTTTCCGATAAAGCCATTTGGGAAAAATGCAGGCTTGCTCTCATGGGTGCATCACTTAATAAACTCGAATCGGCACCAGAAACGCAAATCGGGGTGGTCATGTTCAACTTTAAGGTAAAATAGTCCTCGTCCTGTGGGGAAAATCATTATGGCAGCAAGCAAATCTAATTCTTCACAGCCAGTCATTGGCTTCCAAAACTACAAGGAAACCCTTGATTATCTGTATGAACGACTTCCTATGTTTACCAGGATTGGTCCCGCTGCGTTAAAACCCGATTTAACAAATACCATTGAGCTGTGCAGACGTCTGAATAACCCTCACCACAAGTTCAAAAGTATTCATATTGCAGGAACCAACGGAAAAGGATCAACCTCTCATATGCTTGCCGCGATATTGCAGACAGCAGGATATAAAACAGGATTATATACATCTCCGCACTTGAAAGATTTCAGAGAACGTGTGCGGCTAAACGGGGTAATGGTCCCGGAAGATTTTGTACTAAAATTTGTTAATAGTCAACGTAGCAACATTGAGGAAATCGACCCTTCGTTTTTTGAAGTTACCGTTGCACTAGCATTTGACTTTTTTGCTCAAAACGATGTTGATATTGCTGTAATTGAGGTTGGATTAGGCGGCAGGTTGGATTCTACGAATATCATATCCCCATTGGTTTCCATCATAACCAATATTGGATATGATCATATGAATCTACTGGGCAATACATTAGCTGAAATAGCCTCCGAAAAAGCGGGAATAATCAAACCTGGAATTCCGGTTGTTATTGGAGAACGGCATGTGGAAACTTCCCCGATCTTCCAGCAAAAAGCTGAGGAAACCCAGTCTGATTTGAGTTTTGCCTGCGATGAATGGGTAATAGCCAAATCTGACATTCAGGGTACTAATGAATATTTACGTGTCCATGTGAAAAACACTTCACTGAAATTTTCGGAAGAGAACACCCTTGTGCTGGATTTGGATCTCACAGGTTCATACCAATTAAAAAATTTGGTAACAGTACTTAATTCAGTAGCAGAATTACGAAAAGCAGGTTTTACCATCTCCGATGATCAAGTAAAAAAAGCCCTCAAACGGGTCAAAGAACTCACTGGACTGGCTGGGAGGTGGCAGATTATCAATCAGAGACCTTTGATCATTTGCGACACGGGGCACAATGAGGATGGCATCCGTGAAGTATTGAAGAATTTCGATAATTATCCCCATAATAAGCTTCACATGGTTATCGGAATGGTTAAAGACAAAGATATCAGCAAAATTCTTGCGCTGCTTCCCCAAAAAGCAAGCTACTACTTTTGCAGCCCCAACATTCCCAGGGCTAAATCTGCCGTGGAATTAAAAGAAGAAGCTTCTGTTTTCGGTTTAATTGGAAATAGTTTCGGAAGTGTGTTCTTAGCATTGGAAATGGCTAAAAAAAATGCTTCTAAAAATGATCTTATTTTTGTGGGGGGGAGCACCTTTGTAGTTGCGGAGGTTATCTGAAGTCAGAAGTCTGAGGTCTGAGGTCTGAAGTCTGAGGTCTGAGGTCTGAGCTGGTCGGATAAACTGTCGAATAGTTAAGAATGCGGATGTCGAATTCATCAGACCTCCTACCTCTGACCTCCGACCCCAGACCTCCGACATTAGTTTATGGAATATTTTAATTTTCATCATCAACTATATAATAAACCTTATAGCTGAACTGATGATGAAATTTACTGAAAATTTATACACGACCCAGTGGCTGGATCTTGTATTCCAAAATCGAAACAAATCTTATGGTGCTTATCAATTAAGGAAACACAACAACGAGACAACAACGAAGGCATTTGTTTATGCCTGCATTCTACTATCTTCAATGATCATCCTGCCTTGGGTTTATGGGCAGATGCGGCGAACTATGCCTGTAATCGAAATTCCCCAGCTTCCTGACCCGGTAGAAGTGAATTTGACCAGGATTGAGGAAAAAAGACCAGTAGCCCCACCACCTGTTCAGCCCCCGGCACCGCAAGTGCCTCTACAAAGTATACAATATACCAATATGGTAGTAGCCCCGGCTGACCAAACAACTATTGAGCCTCCAAATCAGACCCAAATTGCACAATCAGTGATCAGCACGGTAACTGCAGCAGGAGCGGATGCCACAGGTAGAAATCAGGTAGAAATTCCGGCTGGAGCGGCGGGAGGAAATGGCGTAACGGAAATTCCATCAGAAACTACCATATTTTCTATTGATGCAATTGAATCCTACCCGGAATTCCCTGGCGGTCAGGAAGCATTTATAAAATTTCTTCGCAGAAACTTAAAATACCCGGGAATGGCAGTCGAATCTGGCATCCAGGGAAAAGTGATTTTGAGTTTCGTTATTGAGCGAAATGGCGAATTGTCGCATATTAAGGTTATCCGGGGAATTGGAAGCGGGTGTGATGAAGAAGCAATCCGGGTTCTTACAAAATCTCCTCAGTGGAAACCCGGCATCCAGAATGATCAAAAAGTTAGAGTAGCTTATACCCTGCCCATCAACTTTTCGCTCTCTAACTAAACCATCAATAAAAAGGGCCTGAATTACTACATGTAATTCAGGCCTCCCATAATTCTCCTAACTTCGTAACTTGACAAGTTTCCTCAGACCTCAGACCTCAGACCTCAGACCTCAGACCTCAGACCTCAGACCTCAGACCTCAGACCTCAGACCTCAGACCTCAGACCTCAGACC
>NZ_JBKJUM010000009.1:0-30009 GCF_046590655.1 Daejeonella sp. | reverse complement strand
GAATGGACTTTCCCTATTCCTGAAACGGTTACCAACGCCAATTCCAACATGGTTCAAAACCCAGGCTGGAACTAAGATTAATCGAAACTCATAATAAAAGGGCGCCTCAAAAGGGTGCCCTTTTTTGTTATCCATTTTACCAGTTGCTTGTTACCCGTTACCAGTAACCAGTAACCAGTTGCCAGTTACCAGTTACCAGTTTCCAGTTTCCAGACTATACGCTTATCCCTTCGATCAACCTCTCTGACGGCAGACAGGCAACCAATAACCAATAATTCTTTTCAGAAAATTACTTCTTCTTCCCTCTACCCTTACCGTTTCCCTTACCTTTTCCATTCCCATTTTGAACAGGCGCCGGACTACTATACCTCGCTAAATTATCCACAGAATCCTGTATCCTCTCCGAATTTAATCTCGCAGCATCCGCAATGGAGTCTAATAGTCTTTGATTTTCGGCGTTAACTGCAGCCGAATCGGCTGGATCTACTTTCGCGGATTTCAGACTGTTATATCCTGCGAATAATGCGAGAAATAATAAAAGGAAGACAGCAGCTAAAATAAAAGTCTTCTTATGATCACGCGTGGTTTCAGTGGGGGGCTTAAGCTTCGGGATTTCTACCGGAATGTCCGGTGTATCGGTTGTTATGGCTGCAGCAAGCGGCGCAACAGCCGCCACCGGAGTATATGCAAACGCCCCTTTTGAAGAAATACTATTCACGATTGCCTCATGTAATTCCATCCCATTCCGAAAGCGGTTTTGAGGAAGCTTTTCCAGGCATTTAGCGATGACGGCCAGCAGCCATGAAGGGATCTGCATCTCTGCATTCATTTTATTCTCATCCCAGCTTTCAGGCAGGTTAGACCCACGCATCTTTGAAAGATCGGGAATCGGCTTCTCCATGTGTGAGATCATCACGGCGTTCCTGGAAGTTTCACTGCTATTGTTCAAAGGAAAGGGTACACTTCCGGCCAGCATTTCAAATAGAATGATTCCGAAACTGTATACATCCGACTCCATTAGCATTTCGCCATCGTTCTGTTCGGGAGCCATGAATTCGATAGCGCCTGCATGTCGTAAACTAGTGCGGCGCTGCTCATCCGACATGATGGAAAGCCCGAAATCCAGTAACATGTACTTATCGGTTTTCAAGTTCAGCTTGACGTTATTGCTTTTGATATCGCCATGCTTAACCCCCACCACGTGGCAATGAGCAATTGCCCCGGAGAGCTGTTCAGCCACCCGTATACTTTCGTCGATAGTAAATATTTTATTGTCGGGGACAAGCTGCATATCCTGAAGGTCGGGCCCTTCGATAAATTCCATCTCTATAAACGGCAAAGAACCGCTTTCTGTGATGCCCGAACTCAGTATCCTAACCACATGAGGATTAGGCGTTTCATTGACTTTCTTAAGCTTGGACACCTCGTTCTGAAAGTCGCGGTAGCTTTTATCCTCCAGATCTTCCGTATGAAGCGGAGTAGGCAATATTTTAACTGCGCTGATCACCTCACCGCGCCTTGCTTTGTAAACCGATCCTTGTCCGCCGGTACGCAAAGCACCCAGGTTTTCCAAGCCTTCGGTTATGGAAAATATCTTACTCATTGACTTCAATAATGTTTTAGGCGAAGTTACAGTAAAATTGGAATTTATCTTCTCGCACGCGCCCGGGGAAAACGGTAAATAAAAGCCAGACTTTTACCTAAAGCAACAACCGTCCAACAACCAACCTGCCGGCAGGCAACCACCAACCAATCCCCCCTTTTCTTTTACAATCTGGCGCCCCTGAAAATGCCGGTAGGTATATATGATGTTTGCCACGCCTTCCACCCCGGTAGCGAATGGGTAAGCCAGCATGCATTGAGTGTTAAGGGTAAACGCGATGCCATCACAAAAAAAGATCTGCTCATAATCGGCGAATCCATCCGATGCAAAAAAGCTTGCTACGCACAAATTGTTGTGTGACCCCTCTGGGACTCCCCGCTCTGCAACGGGGTAAACTTCTCGTCCCAGAGAAGAATATGTATTCTTATGCTACGCACAAATTGTTGTGTGACCCCTCTGGGACTCGAACCCAGGACCTACTGATTAAGAGTCAGTAGCTCTAACCAGCTGAGCTAAGGAGTCGTGATTAGGATGCAAAGAAACGAAAAAAAATAGATAACTGAAAAGGGAATACTGAAAACTCTAAAGCAGCCGCCAGTGCCGCCTCTTTTGAAATCTTTGTTTAAATTTGGTTAAACAGAAGCGAATGCCAATAACTAATCGAATTATAATAAGAGACAGCAAAGCTGAAGATTTCGAGGGGGTCCTCTCACTTCTAAAACAGCTATGGCCGGGTAGTCAGATTAATAGCCCGGCTATTCAAGAATCTTTCCTGAAGACATTAGAAGTTACCGGTCATATAATCAGAGTTGCTTGCACTCCCGAAAAGGTTGTGGGGCTGTGCTCCCTAAGCATCCGCAACAATTTAAAAGCAGAAGGCAATCTGGCCAACATTGATGAATTGGTGGTCGACGAAACTATGAGGCGGCAGCAAATAGGAAAACTTCTACTGGAAGATGCCGAGGCAATAGCAAAACAGAATGGCTGCAAGTCTTTGGGATTGGAATCATCTTTTCATAGAGAAGAAGCCCATCGTTTTTATATTAAGAACGGGTATGGGAAGCAGGGATATTATATCATTAGAAAGTTGGAATAGGATTTTGTCTTAATTAGGATTCATAGGATACTGAGGGGGTCAAAGCCTGCCGGCAGGCAGGCTTAATTCTTACCTGTTCTCCACTTCCGCAACTCTGCCTCTTCTTCCCCCAGCATCAAACGCAGCCACTTTTATCACCCCTTTTTCTGAAACAGGACCTGAATATAGATTGCTGCTGACACCTGGTTCGAACCCATCAGTTGTATACCTTAACTCCAGCCCCGGGTATTGCACATTAGCGACAACTTTGCCATTTTCCACTTTCAAGCCAGGCTCCGGTATACGATATGCATAGCCACCATTGTAATATGTCAATCTCGGAAGTTCGCGCTTGCCCATTAAGTTGGCAAATTCGATCCAGGACTGTTTGTAAAGATCGTCAGCTTTGGTAGCATCGCTTGTCGTGGCCCATTCCGGATCTTTAGACCAGGCACGTTCGGCTAAACCGAGCAGTTTTGGAAGCATCATATATTCGAGGCGGGTGCTGTTCACGTTATTCTCCGACCAAAGAAGTCCCTGCACACCCACTATATTAGATTTGCCATAGTCTGTTAATCGAATCTTGCCGGTCTGATCCAGTTTGCCGATAGGGTTCCCCTGACCGTTTTCTTTGACATTTTTAAGCATGTCAAAAGGAATGAAATAGTAGGGCTTGTCAGCGTCAACGAGTCCTCCCCATTTATATCCGGGTTCGAAATATGAATTGTTATAGGCCAGGTCGAAGTACTGGTTTGAAACCGGCGAAAGTACTACCTTGTATCCACCGTTAGCAAGTCGGTAGGCAAGATCTTCAGCGCCGGAGCCAATTGTATTATTCCATACGTTGAGTTGGAAATTATCGTCAGCAAAATCAGGATTGGCAATATAATGCGGCTTTCCATCAAGCACAGTTTTGCGCATGCCTGCCTCCTCCCAACCTGACACATACAGACCGCGTTTCTTCACCATACCGTTCAGTTTACCGAAATAGTAGTACCAGAGGTCATCCGTGCTTTTTATAGACGAATTGGCTTTTCGCAAGTTTATGTAAGCCGGTGAACGCTCCCATACACCGGGCGGAACTTCATCACCACCGAAATGAATTGTTTTCAGAGGGGCATTGGCCTCCTTATACATAAGTATCAGATCGTCCGTAACACGCTCCATGAAATTATAGGCTGATGGAAGAGCTACATTGATTACATTGTCGTTCCAGCCTTGTACCGACCGGTACATTGATGAATCAGCAGGCTCTGCCAGACGATACCGGTTTGCTTCGGCAGGCTTTCCGGCTTTCATGAGTTTGGCATAACGGTTCTCCATCGACTTAATTGCAGCACGGGCATGGCCCGGCGATTCGATTTCGGGGATAACGCTGATATGACGCTCAGCAGCGTACTTTAAGATCTCTATAAAATCCTTTCTGCTGTAAAAACCGCTTCCGGGAAGTACATTAGGCATACCACCAGAGCCAAAAGAAGGCTGTATATTATTCTTATTGTCGACTGTATGCCCCCTAATACTTCCTACTGAAGTAAGCTCAGGCAATGATGGAATCTCAACCCTCCAGCCTTCATCATCCGAAAAGTGGAGATGGAATGCATTCAATTTGTAAAGACTCATCACGTCAAGCACTTTCAGAATTTCGGCCTTGGGCTGGAAATTCCGTGACACATCCAGCATAAAGCTACGGTAACCAAAACGGGGTGCGTCAACAACTTCTACCGCCGCAACCGGAATAGCCTGTTGCTTTGCCTTCCAGCTTGAGGGAGGGAGCAAAGTTTTTAAAGACTGAATGCCGTAGAACGCACCTGCTGGAGTGGATGCTGAAATAACGACACCATTAGGCGAGACTTTTAGAGAATATCCTTCCGGTACAATCCGCATATTTTTCTGAAGAACAATCGCATTGCCAGTTGGTACCAGGGTAACGATACCCGGTTTTAGGAACAGCACTTTCTCGAGCTCGGAGGCGAGGTAAACTGCTTCTTTTGCAAAAGCTGGTTCAGCAAAAATTCGGGTGCCGGCGTAAAGTGAGAATTCCCCGCTCCCGGTATTATATGATACTGGACTTGGAAATACTTTTACCAGCTGATCATCTGCAATATTTTTTACGGCCAGGTTTCTGGTAAATACATTCGCCGGGTTCATCCAGCTATTCGTTGCAGATGCAAGTTTATTCAGAAAGGCCTTATCTGGATCCGGGTAACTCGCAGGAACAGCAATTGCTTTATTAGGCGCTTTATCCATTACCAGGTAAAAGCCCTGCGGGTTCATTGTAATATTATCGACAGAACCCGACCGCACCATCTGATAGTTCATTCTTGAATTTGCAGAAATCCCGTCCGAAGCTGGGTTAGGTTCAATCTTATACAGATCACCGTTAATATACGAAAGGCTTAATCCCCGGCTGTCCGGCTTCGGGAAATTACCGCTATAGTTGAAATATAATGTCCAACCGTTAGGCGGCAGATCTATATCTGAATCATTTATGATACTAAGGGTAGATAAAGTCTGGTTCTTACCTTCGTAGTTATTCTCCATTGGCTTCCACTCCACCCTGAGCTTATAATCAGGCGTGGTCTGAGCAATGGCAAAAGAAATTGAGATAAATACCAATAGTAATAAACAACAGGTTTTGATTTTGGAGGGGAAGATCCTGGTCATATGAAAGATGAATTTAATTTTGGTGAAAATACAAATAAATAGTATCAAGAATCAAGTATCATTGCCACGCTTCGCTCGCCTGCCTGCCGGCTAGGCAGGCAATGACACACCTGCATCTCCACCCAGCATCCTATGCATCCTATAATCCTATGCATCCTAATCCTACAATCCTATCATCCTACTCTAGACAATTTGCTTACTAATTAATCTTACTTAAGCACCGTCACCGACCCCGCCTTCTGAATCTTCTCAGGGCCGTTCGCCGCATCTACCATCCAATAATACACTCCCACCGGTAATGTTTCCCCTTGCGTCAGTAGATCGTTTATTCCATCTCCGTTAGGAGTAAAGGTGTTAGCTTCCTGGCGTCTACTTAAGAAAGCAAAAATCAGTGAGAAACGTGGACTCATTACTATTTAAAATACTGTACAGAAATGTCTAAGGCACCAGATTATTAAATGTACACAATTTGACAGGAACAAGGAATAAAGATTCCCTCGGCATGGTTTCTATCTTGATTTCTGGTTCTTTGCTTTTTGTACTTGTTTCTTGGCTCATAATTAAATTCGCATATCTAAAACACTTAATACTCAAGCCTTGTTACTATCTAAAATCAAAAGATATGAACTTAGATACAATCACAGAAAAGCTGAAGGATAACTTTGATATTACCGCAATTAAGAAGAATTTTTCAGCAATCGAGACTAAGAACCCAAATGTAGATCTTACTGAACGGGTATTATCTGTTCTGGGCGGATTGTTCCTGACATACAAGAGCCTTAAAATGCTTAAAAAACATCCATTGCTGGGAATTCAGGAGGCCATTGCAGGTGGTTTACTTATTTATCGTGGCGCCACTGGATATTGCCCCATTTACAACGCGCTTGATAAGGATGGCACGGACCCGCAGCCGCTCAATATAACTGAATCTTTTATTGTGGACCGTCCCCGTGAAGAAGTATATGCCTTCTGGCGCCGTCTGGAAAATCTCCCCCGTTTTATGAAACACCTCGCGTCTGTAGACGAGTACGATGAGAAGAACTCACATTGGCGGGCCAATTTGCCTGGCGAAATCCTGAAACTCAATTGGAATGCAGAAATAACACGGGAAGATGAAAACAATTATCTAGGCTGGCAGTCGGTGGAAGGGTCTATGGTACAAAATGCCGGCAAAGTGACCTTCCACGATGCACTTGGCGGCGCAGGCACAGAGCTCACGGTTGACATCAGCTACTTCCCTCCTGCCGGCAGCCTCGGTCAGGGAATTGCTCGTTTGTTGAATGGTGTTTTTGAAAAGGCAGTTCGCGAGGATGTAACCAACTTTAAGCATTATATTGAAGGCGAAGAATATAAAACTTACGAACATAAAAGTGCCCTGTGGGATAAAGTTGAGGGGGCAGTTAATACTTTTAAATAGTTTGAATTTGGCAATAACCAGTTACCAGGCAAGGCGATTAGTCTGTCAACCCCAAGTTATTAATAAACTGGTAACCTTTAGGCGTCCAATCTGGTAATAGGCAACTGGTAACCCTCTGCTGGCCAACGGGTAACCGGGCAACTTTAGTTATCTGCCCATTACCAACCACACCAAATTACCTATCTCCAGTCGCCGGAACGACCACCACCCTCTCCACTGCCCCAATCACTATCAGATACTGTGCTAGCATATACGTCCCCATGATCAGCACTCCCGAATACGGAAAGGGCTCAACAAATTTATTATAAGCCAGGCTCGAGTCGGAAATGACGAAAAAAATGGCACCGAAGTAAATTAACCGGAAGCTCAGTAAATTAACCCGATGGTAGCGATAGCCTGCGAGGATTACCATAATGGATATGACAAACATATAGGCCATAACCGGAATTCGGAGATCGTCTAGATAATCACGAATCCAGGTGTAAAAGCTCAGTGAAAAAACGCCCATAAAGAATAGCATGAGGTGGCCGAAAAACTTGGAAGCCTGCGGATCGTTCTTGAAATCGCGGAAGAATGCCATGGAATACAATACATGAGCTATTAAAAATGCGATAAGCCCAAACATGAAAAACGAACTGTTGTCGGCTGCAAAAAGCAGGAAGAAATCACCGAAAAGGGATAATATAATTGCCGCAAGAATAAAACGATTAAAACCTGAGGCCAAATTGGCCATATTCAAAAGATAGATTGCCAGTGAAATACAAATAAGGGGCTTAACGAAAAGATTAAGACCTGTAGCTGCATCAAGCTCGACAAAAATATTTGCGCCTGAAATAAAAAGAAAGAGTACTGTGAAGAGGGCGTGTCGTTTCAGCATAAATTTTATTTCTGAAGGCGGTAAAACCAAATCAAAGATACCAAGGCAATAAAGCTACTTATTAACAGAATGAATAAGAAATAAGTATGCCCGTAAAATAAAACAGGTGTGAGCAGCCAGGCTACCAATCTCCAATATTCAAACTGTATAATCCAGCTCTTGTGCTCCAGCATCGCACCGCAGGTTGTAAGTGTTGCAATCACCAAAACAGTACAAGCGCTAAGCACGGCGGGACTCAGATTCTGGTATGCGCCTATGAGATAATTACTTAATGCCAGAAAAATAAAAAACTGCACCAGGATATAAGGGATCAGTGAGGCGCTATACTCCGGACTGTATTTCGCATAGAGGGTTTTATCTACTTCGTGAGGTTCCTGCGTCCCGCCAAGCGAGTCCGGAAACCAACCCGGAGGCTTAAGAAATATATTTAATTTATCCGTAAAACTCCTGCTCTTAAGAGCGGTTTGTGTTAAATCAGACCAATAATGAAAATTTGCCCAAACCGGGTTCCAGCTCGCCAGGGGCGTTGTTATTCCATAAACCACTTCTTCTTCCTCCTTCTGAAAAGTTCCAAATAAGCGGTCCCATATAATGAGTGTGCCGGCATGGTTCTTATCGATATACCGTGGATTGGATCCATGGTGAACGCGATGATGCGAAGGAGTATTAATAATCCACTCCAGCGGCCCCATATTACCGATAGCACGTGTATGTATCCAAAATTGGTAAATGGTATTGAACGCGCTGACGGTAAGAAACATAACAGGTTCGAAGCCTGCAAATGCAAGGGGTAGATAAAATACCCAAGAGAAACCGCCCTGAAACCACGATTGCCTTAAAGCTACCGTGAGATTATATTCTTCGGATTGATGATGAACAATATGAGCCGCCCAGAGGGCGTTAACTTCGTGGCTCATTCGATGAAACCAGTAATAAAAAAAATCAACTCCTATAAATAATAAAAGCCAGGTCCAAATAGTATTTGGGAATTCGTAGATCCTCCAGTTGTTATAAATGTAGAGATAGGAGAAAAAGGTGGCTGTCTTAAGAAATATGCCGACCAGCTGCGAGCCGATACCCTGGCTGAGGTTTGATAAAGAATCATTTAAACGATAATAGCCAAGTTTTTTATAAACTGTGTATCCTAGCTCAATACCTATTAACAGGAAGAAAATGGGGATGGAGAGCGCAATATAATTTACAGGCATACCCTCAATTTAAGATTAATATCCGAAACAAAAAACAATGGTATAGTTCTTAATTGGCAAGCGCTTTCTATATTTGCGGCACCATAATTTATCCCAAAATGAAAAAAATTTTTGTACTTATTGCTCTTGTAGCAATATACACATATACTTCCGCACAAACCAAACCGGTGTCGTCTAAACCTAAACCGGCTGTGACCGCAGCTAAACCTGCAGTAAAAGCTAAGCCTGCAGCTACTGCCCAGGCTAAACCTGCCGCACCGATATTTAAAAGTCAATTCGATTCGGCGAGTTATGCCTTCGGCGTGAGCATAGGTAATGATATTAAATCAAGGGGTGTAACTGGCTTAAATTATACACTTCTTGCAAAAGCGCTGAGCGACGTATTTGCTACAAACGGTCCGATGTTAAGTCCGGAGAAATGCCAGGAACTTATTATGAGCTTCCTGGGTTCAATCGAGAAAAAGAAATTCGAATCCAACATCACGGAAGGTTCAAAATTTTTAAGTGAGAATTCTAAAAAGATGGGTATTGTAACACTTCCAAGTGGTTTACAGTATCAAATTCTCACTCCCGGAACGGGTGTCAAGCCCAAGGCGACAGACGAAGTTACTGTTCACTATAAAGGTACCTTGTTGAATGGTAAGCAATTTGACAGCTCTTACGACCGCGGGGAGCCAGCAACTTTTATGCTTAACCAGGTGATTCCAGGCTGGACTGAAGGTTTACAACAAATGTCTGGCGGCTCGAAATACCGTTTCTTTATCCCATACGCTTTAGCCTACGGAGAAAGAGCAGCAGGACCGGATATTCCGCCTTTCAGCACCCTCATGTTCGAAGTTGAACTGATCAGCGTTCAACCGAAGTAGTTACTTTTCGGAAGCCTGGAGGACCATTTTTTGAGCAAGTTCTTTTCCAAGATAACGGTCAATGAAATTGTGTGCTACGTAGAGAAGCGGCGTCATTAGGATAGCCACCAGAAACTTGTAGGTATAATTAACCAGTCCGATTGCAGCTACCATTTGCCAGCTCCAATTAAACGCGGGGTTGATATAAAAAGCGATAAAAATTACCACGAAGCTGTCTATAAACTGAGAGACAAGCGTTGAGCCCGTAGCGCGCAGCCATAAAAATCGCTCACCAGTGCTGCTTTTGATCTTCTGGAAAATAACAACATCAACCATTTGTCCGACCAGGAATGCAATAATTGAACCTGCAATAATCCACATTCCCTGACCAAAAATGCTGTTAAATGCGGTATCCATATTGATTGTTGAACCATTAACTGTTTGATTGACCCAGAAATCTGAAGATTGAAGTCCCATAGCAAACCCGACCACTACAAATGCATAGCAAATGAGTATAGAAGCCAGTATCGACAGAAATCTCACTTGCTTTACCCCGAAATACTCATTGATAATATCCGTCATTATAAAAATAAAAGGCCAGGTAACTACCCCAGCCGACATATTAAATGACAGATCCTTCACACCGAACATATTAATATCGAATTTGGGTATTCCCAAGGAGCCCTCCACAGTAAATATTTTAACACCTATAAACTCAGCAAGAATTGCATTAGCGATCAGAAAAGATCCAAGTATTAGGAAGAGGCGGCTCTCTTTGGTTTTAAAGGTCATGGTTGTGGGTTTGGTTTAGGTAAGATGGGAAAATTAGTGTCAAGTATCAAGGGGGTGTTATGAATCCTACAATCCTATGAATGCTAATAACCTAATCCCTATTTTAGCTACCTATGCATCTTAAATCTAAGCTACCCGACGTCGGCACAACAATCTTCACCGTCATGTCTCAATTGGCAATCCAATACAATGCCATCAACCTTTCACAGGGATTCCCTGATTACGAAGTTTCGCCTGAGCTGGTAAGCCTGGTAAATAAATACATGTTAGGAGGACATAACCAATACGCTCCTATGGCCGGTTTGATACAGTTGCGGGAAATCATCGCTTATAAGCAGGATTTAATTCACAGATCCAGTTATATACCCGATTCAGAAATAACAATAACTGCAGGCGGTACACAAGCGTTATTTACTGCCATGGCCTGCGTTATTCAAGCAGGTGACGAAGTGGTCATTTTTGAGCCAGCTTACGATTGCTATGCCCCTACAGTCTCTCTGCTGGGTGGTGTGGTTAAGAGTTTGGAATTAATTCCACCAGATTATAAAATTAACTGGCAGGAAGTCCGGGAACTTGTGAATCCCAAAACAAGGATGATCATTATTAATTCACCGAATAATCCGACAGGTATCACCCTGACAGATGAGGATATGAAGGAGCTAATTGCCCTGACCCGTAACTCAAACATCCTGATTATCAGTGACGAGGTTTATGAGCACCTAATCTACGACGGGAAGGAGCACCTGAGCGTTTGCCGGTATCCAGAACTTAAGGAACGCAGCTTTATTACAGCATCATTTGGAAAGCTTCTGCATGCTACAGGTTGGAAAGTAGGCTATTGCATGGCGCCAAAATGGCTAATGAAAGAATTTCGAAAAGTACACCAGTTTCAGATTTTCAGTGTAAACACACCTGTGCAATACGCAATTGCAGATTTCTTGAAAGATCAAAATAATTACCTTGAGCTGAGTCATTTTTTTCAGATTAAGAAAGATTTTTTCTCTAACTTGTTGATTAATACCAAATTTGACCTGTTGCCTTGTTATGGTTCCTACTTCCAATCAGTGCAATACAGCCGGATCAGTGAGGAGAAAGATACAGAGCTTGCAAAAAGGCTAACGATAGAATTTGGTGTTGCCAGTGTACCTGTGTCGGCATTTTATTATAAAAATACAGACCATCATGTGTTACGATTTTGTTTCGCCAAGAAGCAAGAAACACTTGAAAAAGCCGTTCATAGATTATCTGGAGTGTGACAGCAACTTTTACCTCCTTTAATCGTATGAGTAATCACGAATGAATACACTTAAAATTACCACCTTTCAGGCCTACTTGTTCTGGGAGAATGTTGATAAGAATCTACAAAACCTTGGCTTGAGACTTTCTTCAATCCGTGAAAAAACAGATCTTATTATATTACCTGAAATGTTTAGTACGGGCTTTACTATGAACGTTAAGTCGCTTGCCGAGGAAATGGGGGGTCAATCCATGTCATGGATGCTCGAGCAGGCGAAGAAATTCCAGAGTGTAGTAACAGGAAGCCTCATCATTAAAGAAGGCAATAAATATTATAACCGCTTAATCTGGATGCGTCCTGACGGGAGTTTTGAGCATTATGATAAAAGACATCTATTTGGCTTAGGCGAGGAAGATCAACATTACACTGCAGGCACCAAAAAACTTATAGTTGAACTAAATGGCTGGAAGATCTGCCCCGTGATTTGTTATGACCTGCGCTTCCCGGTATGGCTTCGTAATAAGGATGAAGATTACGATATGCTTCTTATAGTAGCTAACTGGCCGGAGAAACGTTCTCTGCATTGGAGAACCTTAATTCCGGCAAGAGCCGTTGAAAATCAAGCATTTGTGATTGGCGTTAATCGCGTTGGCCACGATGGTAATGAGGTTTATCATTCCGGTGATTCCATGTGCATTGATCCGAACGGCAAAGTAGTCTACTACAAACCAAACGATGAGGATCTGTATACATTTAGCATCAATAAGGAAGAGGTAGAAAACGCCAGAACAGCCTTTCCTTTCCTGAAAGACGCGGATAATTTTAAACTAATCAGTAAATAAAAAGACAATTTTGGGTTGAGAGTTGAGAACCATACATACCGAGTTGGAAAACCTGGGCCTTAACGGATCACTGAATACCAATTACAGCCAGGATTACAGATTTTGATTACTAATCACTGATTTCCGAACACCGATTTCCAATTAATGACAACCGATTACTGATTACCGATCACTCTTCCTTTAACAGTGCCCTGCACTCCTTCAGCTTAGCAGTTTCCTCATCAGTTATTTCTTGCAAATCAAGTTTAATCGAATTCATGGTATCGATAATTACCTTGCTTACTGCAATTCTGGTGAACCATTTTTTGTCGGCGGGTATCACATACCAGGGTGCATGTTCGACGGAAGTTTCAATGATGGCTTTTTCATAAACGTCCATGTAGTTGTCCCATTTTCGTCTTTCGTCGATATCGGCAGATGAGAATTTCCAATGTTTCAGGGGATCTTCGATCCTTTCTAAAAACCGCTTCTTTTGTTCTTCTTTTGAGACATTCAGGAAGAACTTGATGATCACCGTTCCGCTCTCGCTGATATGCCTCTCAAACTCCCTGATACTTTCATACCTGCGATTCCAAAAATCATCATCGACATCTCCAATAGATGATATTGATGGAATTCTTTCATTTAGCACATACTCAGGATGCACTCTGCAAACCAGTACATTTTCATAGTGCGATCTGTTGTGAATTCCTATGCGCCCCCGCTCTGGCAGTGCCTTGGAATGCCGCCACAGAAAATCGTGGTCAAGTTCTTCCATATTTGGCTGCTTAAAACTAAACACCTGACAGCCCTGGGGATTCAGGCCGCTCATGGTATGTTTAATAGCGCTATCTTTTCCAGCCGCATCCATAGCCTGGAAGATGATCAGCAAAGAATGCTTGTTGGCTGCATACAGTTTTTCCTGTAATTGCTCCATCTCCACTTTTAATTCTGTCAGGATCTCGATAGACATGTCCTTGCTGAACTTACCACTAAATTCCGGATCATGATCTTTGAGTTTAAACTCACTGACATTATCTACTTTAAATTGTTGGGTGATTTTATCCATATTAAAAATCCTGCTAAGCGGCAATTTAAAAATTTTCAGCGCCTAATTTCGTTAAATCCCTGAATATCTAAAATTCACTAATTTTACGCCATATTACTCACGATTTCCTCATCTTTACCTCATGTTCAGAAGAATTACGAACCAACCACTTCGCTACTCAGTCATAACATTGTACTTTATCGTCTTGTTTTTTTGTGCCCTGGAGTTAAACTTTCTATGGCTTTTTGGATATTCCCCTACTATCAAAGACATCAAAACCCCTGTATTAAATGTCGTCTCCGAACTTTATACTTCTGACGGCAAGCTGATTGGAAAATACTATAAAGAAAACCGAACTCCAGTAGTCTATGACAGCATTTCTCCGGCAGTGGTTGATGCGCTTGTCGCTACAGAAGATGTCAGGTTTTTTAATCATAGCGGTGTAGATTTCAGATCTTTTATATCGAGCATGATTTCAACAGCTTCCGGCGAACGCCGGGGTGCAAGTACAATTACCCAGCAGCTGGCAAAAAATCTATACAGTACCAGGAATAGAAAATCGCAAGGCGCGGTTAAATATATCCCACTTGTGCGAACAGTTGTATATAAATTTAAAGAATGGATTACGGCATACAAGCTAGAAAGCCATTACACCAAGAATGAAATCCTGACACTCTATCTTAATACGGTACCATTCGGCAGTAACACATTCGGAATTAAAACAGCCTCCAAACGATATTTTAACAAGGATGTAATTAAACTCCAGGTTGAAGAGGCTGCTACGTTGGTTGGCATGCTAAAGGCCACCACCACTTATAATCCCGTCCGAAATCCTGAAAAATCTCTGGAACGACGGAATGTTGTGCTTTCACAGATGGAAAAATACGAATATCTCACACCTGCGGAATACAAAAAATACAGTCAGAGGCCGCTGATGATAAAACCAGGGAGCTTAGACGAAGGCAGTGACGGAGGATCATATCTTCGCTCTGCGGTAGCCCGTTATTTGGAGAAATGGTGTGAGGACAATGGTTATGATCTTGATACTGACGGCTTGAAAATCTATACAACTATTGATTCCAAATTACAGCAATATGCCCAGGAGGCCGTCAATAGCCAGATGAAGTTATTACAAAGGCGACTTGAAAATGTGTGGGGCAATGAAAATCCCTGGCGTACTGCCGACGGTAAAGAAATTTTAGATTTTCCGGAAAAAGCTGCGCAGCGCCTTCCCTATTATAATTCCTTAAAAAAGAAATACGATAATAACCAGGATTCAATTAACTATTACCTCAATCTGCCTAAAAAAATGAAAGTTTTTAACTGGAATGGCGAGAAAGAGGTAAAATATTCCACACTGGATTCTATCAAATATTATGCAAAAATCCTGAATACCGGAATGATGACGTTTGATCCCTTCAACGGACATATAAAGGTTTGGATTGGAGGAATTGATCATAAATATTTTAATTACGATCATGTGAATCAAGCGAAGAGACAGGCAGGATCCACTTTCAAACCTTTTGCTTATCTCGCTGCGTTGGAATCCGGCATGAACCCCTGCGATAAACTTGTCGACAAACCCGTTCGTATACCTTATGAAAATGGTGGTAAAACTGAATATTGGGAACCCAAAAATGCTGACTGGAATTTCTCAGGACGCGAAATGTCGCTTCGCGCTGCTATGGGAAAGTCTGTGAACTCCATTACCGCCCAAATAACTCAGGAAGTTGGTGCAGAAAATGTTGTTAAGTATGCTCATTTGAGCGGTATTGAAAGTGAACTGAAAGCGGTGCCCTCGATAAGCCTTGGTCCCAATGATGTAAGCGTATTTGAGATGGTGAGGGCATATGGTACTTTTTTAAACAAAGGGATCAAATCTGAACCGATTCTTGTTGAAAAAATAACCGACCAGGAAGGCCGTGTAATCGAGGAGTTCAAATCAGAACAAAAACGGACTCTTAGCGAGGAGATCGCTTGGCTGATGATATATATGCTGCGTGGAGGAATGGATGAAAACGGCGGAACTTCACAGGCATTGTGGGAATGGGATCTCTTTAAGAAGAACAATCAGATTGGGGGTAAAACCGGAACATCTTCAGACTATGTAGATGGCTGGTATATGGGCGTGACAAAAGATCTGGTAACGGGAGTCTGGGTAGGTTGCGATGAACGGAGTGTACATTTTAATACCTCTGAAACTGGCGAGGGCTCGCGCACTGCATTACCCATTTTCGCAAAATTTATGGAGAAGGTTTATAAGGATCCAAGTCTCGGGATTACGCTCGGGCCCTTCCCAAAACCTTCGGTAACTATCACCCGAATATATCAATGTCCAACTCCTAGATACGATGAAGATTCTTCTGCTGTAGATAGTTCCTATGTGGATTCCCTTCTTATTCCAGATGTAAGTACCGATACCTCAATAAACCCCGTTCCGGAGATCCCAAACCCAGTTACACCACGGGAGCAGGAAATCAGAATTAATCCGCAGCCCGCTACCCGGCCTCCTGCTGCTACAAAAGCAGAGCCTATTCCGGAGGAAAAAAAGACAAGGCGAGAAGTAAGGGAAGAACGAAGGGAAAACAAAGTCAAACAAAACAATTAACCGCTGATACTTCTTATAATATAAATTCGTTTCCAAAAAAATCGAAATCAGAAATTTTACGTAGTTTAGGGTGAGACTTTTCCACAGATATAATGATAAAAAATAAGAAAACACAAAGAAAGCAATTAACCTGGCTTGTTTCGTCCCTATTACTTGTCACCCTCATATTCAGCCTGGGAACTGATGTTCAAGCTCAGTACTTTGGACAAAATAAAGTAAGGTATAAAAACTTGAAATTTAAGGTTTATGAGACGCCACACTTCGAATTATACTATTATTTGAAAAACGATAGTCTGGTAAAGCGATTTGCCAAAGAAGCAGAAGTTTGGTATGATTTACATCAACAGGTGTTTAGAGATACGTTTACAAAGAAAAACCCTTTCATCCTCTATTCAAATCACCCGGATTTCCAGCAAACTACCGCTCTTGATGGAGAAATTGGTGTTGGTACAGGCGGAGTAACTGAAGGAATGAAGAACAGGGTTATCATGCCCATCTCTATACTGAATCATCAGACAAGGCACGTTTTAGGCCATGAACTTGTACACGCGTTTCAATACCACACACTTATAGAAGGAGATTCTACGAACCTTGAAAATATTGGTAATCTGCCCTTGTGGATGGTAGAAGGAATGGCCGAATATCTTTCTGTAGGAAAACAAGATGCGTATACAGCAATGTGGATGCGGGATGCTTTCCTGAATAAGGATATCCCATCTTTAAGGGATCTGACAACCTCGAACAAATATTTTCCATACCGTTACGGACAAGCTTTCTGGTCGTACATAGGTTCTACTTACGGTGATACAGTTATTGTTCCTTTCTTTAAGGAAACGGCCAAATATGGCTATGAAATGGCGATCAGGCGGACTTTCGGCTACGATGAAAGAACCTTGTCAAGTCTTTGGAAGACAAGTATAGAGAACGCTTATAAGCCCTATCTAAAAGATACTTCTCAGGTACCTATTGGGAAACTTATAATTAATGAAAAAAATGGAGGTGAAAGTTATAACGTTGCGCCGGCAATTTCTCCTGACGGGAATTACGTTGCTTTTCTTTCTGAAAAAGATCTTTTGAGCATTGACCTCTTTCTGGCCGATGCCCGGACGGGAAAGATCATCAGAAAGCTAACCAGTAAATCTAAAAACTCCCATATTGATGAGTTCAATTTTATTGAATCTGCTGGTGCATGGTCGCCCGACAGTCGACAGTTTGCTTTTAGTGCTTTTAGCGCTGGCGTAACTAAGCTGATCATAATTGATATCGAATCAGGTAAAACGATTTCTACAGATGCGATGGGTGCGGTAGAAGAATTTAGTAACATTACCTGGTCACCTAATGGATCTGACGTTGCATTTTCGGGTTTGAAAGAGGGTCAAAGTGATCTTTATCAGTTTAATCTGAAAACAGATGTAATGACTCAGCTTACCAACGACAAATACTCGGAGTATCATCCAAGTTATTCGAAAGATGGTAAGACAATGGTATTCAGCAGTGACAGGAACACATTCGACAGATCTTCTGTGACGGTTGATATAACTATGAGCCTTGCTATATTAGATCTGGCTACGAAGTCTGTAACAGATATCCCTGTATTCGATGGCGCAAACAATCTAAATCCCCAGTACTCGGCAGATAATAAAAGTATTTATTTTCTCTCTAACCGGGATGGTTTCAGGAATATGTATAGATACTCTATTGCCGGTGGTACAGTAGAAAAACTAACCAGTTATTTTACCGGGATAAGCGGGATAACGGAATATTCTCCTGCGCTAAGCCTTTCGAATAAAGGCGATGTGCTTTATTCCTATTACAGGGCTCAGAAATACACAATATACAACGCGAAAGTTTCTGACTTTACCCCAGAGAAAGTCGAGCCGAACGCTTTGAATTTCGATGCAGCAATGCTTCCTCCTTCAAAATCAGTTGGTGTAGACATTATTAACGCTAACCTCAACAATTTTGAGCGTTTCGAAGAAATCCCAAATGATTCTATAAGAACCATTGGCTATAAGCCAAAATTCAAGCTTGATTACTTATCAAGCAATGGCGTTGGGGCTTCGGTGGGGCGATTTGGATCTGGCTTGTCCAGTGGTATACAGGGGGTTTTTAGTGATATATTAGGACGAAATCAAATTTTCGCTACTGCATCTGTTAATGGTGAAATCTATGATTTTGGGGGACAGGTGGCCTATATTAACCAGGAAAGCAGGATCAACTGGGGTGGGGTGGTATCCCACATTCCCTTCGTTTCCGGCCAGGTTAGTCAAGGATTTGAAAATCTCGACGGTTATGGCCGGGTGTTTAACGAGAGTTTTGATATTATAAGAACATTTGAAGACCAATTTCAAGTTTTTGGATCATATCCTTTTTCAAAAAACCATCGTTTCGAGGCCGGATCAGGAATTTCAAGATACAGTTATCGGATAGATCGTTTCAGTAACTATTATGATCCTAATAACTTTCTTCCTGTAGGCCAGGACAGAGCGAAATTATCAAATGAGGCAGCCGAACAAACATACGGTGCACCTTTTGATCCTTTTACGACTATAACCTTAAATGCAGCATTTGTAGGTGATAATTCGTTCTCAGGTATTACTTCCCCCTTAGATGGTTTCCGTTATCGATTTGGTATCGAAAACTACATGGGTGACTTTAAATTAGGTGCGCTAACTGCTGATGCCAGAAAGTATGTTCGGATGAAACCAATTACTCTCGCCGCACGTGTTTACACCTATTCCAGATTCGGGCGTGATGAAAACAGACTGTTTCAGATGTACGCAGGTATGGGTCAATTGATCAGAGGTTATGAAGCTAACTCCTTCTACAGGAACGGGACGGCGACGGCTACAGGTGGATTTGATATTAATCAACTGGTTGGTTCCCGTATAGCGGTTGCAAATTTTGAAGTACGTTTACCTTTTACAGGACCTGCAAAGCTGGCGCAGATCGAATCTAAATTCCTTTTCTCAGATCTGAATTTGTTCTTTGATGCCGGTATGGCCTATGATAGTAATTCAAAAGTTGCTTTCAAAAGGGAACCAGGTGTTGTTGGAACAGGGTCTGGGGCTTACCTTGAAAGGGTTCCGGCGATGAGTGCAGGTATATCACTTCGTGTGAACGTATTCGGGTACTTTGTACTTGAACCTTACTATGCATTTCCATTCCAAAGAACCGACGTTAATGCTGGGATCTTCGGACTGGTGTTTGCGCCTGGCTGGTAAAATATAAGATAGTAAAAAAGCGATCTCCGGATCGCTTTTTTTATGAAATTACATTCTTGACTAGTGCCTATTCGCCTATAACATTATTTAACCTTATATCAAAAACCAAATTGGTAACTTCTTTCGTAAATTGGTATACTAATAAGAATTATTATGAAGTATCTTTTAAATTTTATCGCAATCATATTTCTATTCGGCTTTTTTGCACAAGCTCAATCAGGTAAGAAGAGGCAAGTGGCCAAAATTTCAAAAGTATATCCGATCCAGAAATCGGAAAGTGAGTGGAAGAAAATACTTAGCCCAGTTTCATTCCAGGTGATGGTGAAAGGAGGAACGGAAGCCCCCTATAATAATGCTTACCATGATCATCATGATAAAGGAATATATGTTAGTGCTGCCACAGGTGAACCGCTATTCAGCTCAGAAGACAAATTCGACTCTGGTACTGGCTGGCCAAGCTTTACTAAGCCGGTAAAGGCAGGCGCTATTGCCATTGTTACAGATTCCAGCCATGGCATGATACGAGAAGAAGTTGTAGAAGCAAAAACAGGTCTTCATTTGGGTCACGTTTTCAACGACGGACCCCGCAATAAAGGCGGAAAAAGGTATTGTATGAACTCTGCCGCTCTAAAGTTTGTCCGTCAATAATCAGGAAAAATTTCGGGCCATTGCCTTTACAGGCTGTATTCCTGATACTAAAATCTGTTCGTAATCCAGTCCAATGGTCAGGTCTATCCAGTCAGGATTTACTGATCTTATCATCCTGTCTTTCTGTGTACGCGTAAACTTACTAATAAGCTTAAAACGCTGAACTGCAGTATTCTCTGAATTCAGTTCCTCGAAGTATACCAGACGAGTTAATTGCTGCCCAGAATCGAAAAATAAATTAGGCATCTGCCTGTAAAAAGTCATTGTCTTAATTAAGTCGGTACTCATTCCAACGTGAAGGCAGCTGCGATTACGGTCTGTTACTAAATAAACGAACTTTTTCATCTTCGTCGAGGGTGTTGTCAGGATCGGCATATATTTTAAATTAAATTGTTGGTTTTAAAATTAATTGCTAATTTTATGAGCATAAATATACTAACAATATTAGCAATACCAAATTTATATTTAAAATGGCATATATTTCTTCCAACCTTAAGTACCTGAGAAAGAAAAAGGGTCTCACACAACAGCAATTCGCAGATAACCTGGACATTAAACGTTCACTGGTAGGCGCATATGAAGAAGATCGTGCAGAGCCGAAATATGAATTGCTAAAAAAATTCGCCGAATGCTATGAGCTTTCAATGGATGAGTTAATTAATGACCGGATAGATGATAAGTGGAAGCCCAAACCAAAGGGAGACCCGGCAAATATTCGGGTGCTCAGCATTTCAGTGGATAGCCAGGATCGGGAAAACATTGAATTGGTACCTGTAAAAGCCAGCGCAGGGTACTTGAATGGCTATGCCGATCCGGAGTATATCAGTGAGCTTCCAAAGTTTCATTTACCTATGTTCCGTCAGGGTACTTACCGCGCATTTGAAATAAAAGGGGATTCTATGCTTCCTTTACAGTCAGGAACGGTTGTCGTTGGAGAATATCTAAGTAACTGGAATGATTTAAAACCCGGAGACACTTATATCGTAATTAGTAAAGATGACGGAATTGTTTATAAACGTGTGGGCAATCGGTTTAAAGAAAATAAGTCACTGAAGCTAATTTCTGATAATCCGATTTATGAGCCCTACAGTATTCCCGGAGAAGATGTTCTAGAAATATGGCAGGCAAAGGCATTTATAAGTACGAATTTCCCTGAGCCCACGCCTGAACCGACACTGGAAACTCTAACAACCATGATTTCACAAATGCAAAAATCCATCTCAAAACTGGACAGAGATAATAATTAACATTTTTTAACACACGGATTAAACTTTAGCCATGTATTTGTATCTATCATTTTGTATAACTTAAATAAACAGATATGAAAAATTTGATGATTACTACAGCTTTAGTAGCAAGTTTAATAAGCTTAGGATACGCTCAGGGTCGTACGGAGAGAACACGTCATGTAGGTGTAAGAACTGAAAGACCAGACGGAGTCCGCCAGGCAAGGACACCTGAACAACATGCCCAAATGGCCACAGATGCTTTAGAAAAGAAATTGAGCTTAAGTGCCGAACAGAAGGCAAAGGTTTACACTTTAAAACTTGAGCGTGCTGAAAAAATGGACAAAAGCATGAAGTCTCAACGCGAATTTCGCGAAACCCAGATGAAGAAGAAAAATTCGATAATGGAGGACTCTGAAAAAGAGCTGAGTAAGATTCTCAATACAGAGCAGCAAAAATCTTATGATGAGATGAAAAAGCTGTCCCAGGAAAGAATGAAAGGCCGTAGGTCGCAGGGACCGAGAGGCAGAGTCAGATAAACTTTGCTCCGAAATAATAAAAGCGGCCTTTTCAGGACGCTTTTATTATTTTTAACAAAAAAACTTGAATCCGATCGACGATTTTATTTCTGCAACCTTAAAAGAGAGGGAAAATAATGATTCAATAAGGTCATTAAAGCCTGAAAGCTCTCTGATCGATTTTTGCTCTAATGACTATCTTGGATTTGCAAGGTCACCCGAACTGAAAGCAGCCTTCGAAAAAGAAATCGGCAAACATCCTGATTACTTTCTTGGGTCCACAGGCTCCAGGCTTCTTTCAGGAAATAACGAATTTACCGAAGATCTTGAATCCGAAATTGCTGGATTTCATAATTCAGAAGCCTCACTCCTATTTAATTCCGGCTATGATGCCAATATCGGAATATTCGCTAGCCTCCCACAGCGCGGTGATACAATAATCTGCGATCAGTTTGTACATGCATCTATAATTGATGGGGTTCGATTAAGCCATGCAACCAGATACGTTTTCAAACATAATGATCTAAATAGCCTGGAAGAAAAGCTAAAACTTGCAAAGGGGCGCATTTATATAGCCATTGAGACGGTGTACTCGATGGATGGTGATGAAGCTCCGCTACAAGAGATTTGCGCCCTTGCTGAACAATATAATGCAGCAGTTATAGCAGATGAAGCGCATGCGATTGGTGTATTCGGTAGACAAGGCAGAGGTTTAGCAGACCAACTAGGGCTGAACTCAAGAATTTTCGCGAGAATTGTAACCTTCGGCAAAGCCCTCGGAGTTCATGGAGCGGCGGTGATTGGAAGTATGCAACTGCGCACTTACCTGATAAACTACGCCAGATCATTCATATATACTACGGCTTCGCCTATCCTCAATCATTTAGCAGTTAAAGTTTCCTATGCTTTTTTACAGAACAGAGATCATCAAAGCAAATTAAATGAAAGAATAGAAGCTTTTAAATCAGGACTGGACCCACTCATTAATATAATTTCCAGCAGGTCTGCAATTCATGCACTGTTAGTTCCTGGAAACGTCGAAGTAAGGGAAAAAGCAAAGTCGTTACAAAGCTCCGGGTTCGATGTCCGGCCGATTCTTAGTCCGACTGTTCCCCAGGGCGCAGAAAGATTGAGAATTAGTTTGCATAACCATAATTCCATAGCAGAGATTTTGAACTTAAGCAATACACTAAATCAAATACTTTGAAACGTAAGCCAATATTTATTACCGGCATAGGAACGGGAATAGGAAAAACAATAGCATCCGCAGTCCTGGTTGAAAACCTTCAGGCAGATTACTGGAAGCCTGTCCAATCGGGAGATCTTGATTATACTGACACGGACAAGGTCAAAGAATTAGTGTCGAATACAAGATCTGTATTTCATCCTGAAGCATACCGGCTGACACAACCTTTTTCACCTCATAAGTCTGCGGAACTGGATGGTGTGCAAATTGATCTCAAAAAAATCATTCTCCCTGAAACAGAAAATCTACTGATTATAGAAGGCGCCGGGGGATTATTGGTTCCCTTGAACGACCGGGATTTAATGATTGATCTAATTAAAAAATTTGATGCAGAAGTGGTACTCGTATCACAGAACTATTTGGGCAGCATAAATCACACCCTGATGTCTGCTGAGATTTTAAAATCAAGAAATATAAATCTCAGTGTGATTATATTCTGTGGAGATGAAAATGCAAATTCAGAGAAAATAATTGCCAAACACTCGAATACTAAAATCATACGCATTCCCTTTTTTAGCGAATTAAACAGAAAAAATCTAGGCGAATTCGCTAAAAACCTATTCATCAGTATAAATAGCTAGATAAAATTGCTTTCAATTTGAATTAGAAAATTAAAAAACTGTGCAAAAAAAAAGCAACGCCATCACGAAGGAGGCGTTGCTTTAAATTTACCAAATTTCCTACTCCACGGACCCTAATGTTTATTGCACCTAGTGCAATCAAAACTTTGTACAGGTAAATTTTCGATTTCTTTCGCATTGATACGTACGGCAGCAGATCTTTCTGAACCATGGGCCAATAAAAAGAGCGATCCAATTGATCGCTCTTTTTATGAAAAATTATAATCCCGAGTCCAAAATCCGACTTAGATTATTATCAGGATCTACTAAATTAATATCCTGGATTTTGTACTAACGCTTTATTCTGATCAATTTCACGAAAGGGAATAGGCAATATAGTTAAGTTACCGCCATAGGTTGCTTTAGAAGCCTCAGGTCCTGTAGCTCTTAAGGGTTTGCCTTTTCTTAGTAAATCCATTCTTCTATGACCTTCAAATGCTAAGTCTTTTCTTCTTTCATTTAAAATTGCATCAATAAATGCTGCTTTAGTCATAAAAGTTGCTATTGTCCAGCTTGGAAGTCCAGCACGAGTTCTCAATTGATTTACTAAAGTAATCGACTCTAAATTAACACCTCTCTGTTCTGCTATAGCTTCTGCTAAATTTAAAACTACTTCAGTGGTTCTTATAATTGGCGAATTATCCGTATTGTTAATCGCATCCGGGAATTTCAATGTGAATGGTCGGGCAATACCGTCTGCAGCAGCACCCATTGCATTTAAAGAAGTAAACCTTTTGTCTCCAGCCTCTTCATTATAAGCTGCCAATAACGACGCTGAAAAAGGCGCATCTCCACGACCACCTTTGGCAGCAGGCTGGTAATAACTTGCCCAACCACCACTACCGGTTCTTCCATTATCAGTGGCTGAGTTTTGAATAGAAAATACATCTTCTGGTGTATTGCCATCATAAAAAGCATAATTTGAAGCCAAAACATATAAAGGAGACGCCAAAACCTGTCTTGCGAAAGTCTCAGCATTAGCCCATTCATTTCTGTAAAGATGTAGCCGGGACAATAAAGCTTGTGCTGCACCTTTTGTGGCACGACCTCGTGTATCAGCTGGCAAACTGTACGATGCCGGTAGATCAACAATAGCTTCTGTAAGATCCTTTTTAATATGGTTTTGAACATCGTTTAGTGTTGCACGTGCTGGAAATGAAATTTCCCCTTCAAAAGATTCCAATACCAGAGGAACCGAAAGATTCGTTCCACCGGATAATTGAAACGGCTGGGAAAATAAATTCGATAATTGAAAATACGTTAATGCACGTAAAAATTTAGCTTCGGCCACAGCTTGCTTTTTTTGAGCATCAGTATAGGATACATCTACAACTTGGGGCACCTTTGCTATAATCTTATTTGCCCTTAAAATAGCACGGTAGTGCGCAAGCCAGATCGTTTCAATTGTCGCATTGGAAGATATTACATTATAATTCGTTATTTCCTGTAATGTAGGAAAGGATCCAACAAATAAAACATTATCCGCTTGATAGTCTCCGATTATTTGTGGTTGGCCGCCGAAAGCTTCTAATGTTTGAAGTGAACTATAAACACCGAATAATGCACTTGTAGCTGTTTCTTTAGAACTTAAAGCTACCTCTGCTGACAAACTTTGTTCAGGCTGCAAATCCAGCTTTTTTTCACAGGCAGAAAAACCGAACAATGATGCTCCTGTAATTGAGTATATGATTAATTTCTTTTTCATCTCTTTATTTTTTGTTCTTAAAATCCTAGGTTAATTCCAAAAGTGAGGGTCCTCGCTTGGGGAAGGGCAAAAAAGGACTCCCCTAATATCAGGTTAGAACCTCCATTTGCAGAAACTTCAGGATCTGGACCTCTGAAATCTTTATTCATAACGGTAATTAAGTTCTGTCCTAAAACATATATACGGGCGTTCGTTAAAATCTTACTTTTAGAAATCAAGCTTGGAGGAATTGTATATCCTAAACTTGCCGTTTTTAGTCTCAAATAGGAACCATCTTGTAGTTGTAGTGTAGATAATTGTTGGAAATTAGCTGCTGTTGGACTACTCAATCTTGGAGCAAATGCATTATCTCCAGCATTCTTCCAGTAATTTAATAAATCCGTGCTTTTGTTAAACCCTCCAGTATTTACGTTCTCTGTAAATCTAAGACCGTCAATAAGTACTTTATTGCCGTAAGCAAAATTAAAGAATACATTAAGATCAACGCCTTTATAACTTAGGTTATTTGTAAAACCTCCTGTGAAATCAGGAATTGCACTACCCACCACAACACGATTATTAGGTGAATAAGTGGTAGTTGCAGCGCCATCCTTAGTTAGCCATTCAGCATCACCAGTAGCTGGATTAATACCCTTATATCTCACCATATAAAATGTGTTCAAGCTCTCCCCTACAATAGCCCTCTGAGCTGCGGAACCTACTAAAAAATCCCTGCCTTCCGGGTCTTTATTTACTGGTAATGACTTCACTTCATTCTTAACAAATCCTATATTCAACGAAGTAGTCCAGTTAAAATTGGGCTTATTGATGTTACGGGAAGTTAAAAGTAAATCAACTCCTGTATTATCCATTTCACCCACATTGATTGTGGCACTTGTATATCCCGTGGTATAAGGATAAGGAACGGCAGCCAACAACCTATTAGTCCGTTTAATATAGTAATTAGCCTCTATGTCGAACACATTAAAGAGAGTAGTAGTTACGCCTACGTCAAATTGTGCTGTTTCTTCCCAACTAAGGTCTGCATTGGGTACCTGAGTTGGAATTAGGCCGGCACTTCCATTATAATCAGCTCCAACGCCTCCTCCAAATAGTTCCTGATAGCTAAAATTTCCTATCCTGTCATTACCGGAAGTACCGTAACTGGCTGTAAATTTTAAATTATTAATAACCTCAGAGTCTTTCAAGAAACTTTCTTCGGAAACTATCCAACCCGCAGATAGGGCATAAAATAATCCAAATTTTTGGTTCTCTCCAAATCTAGACGAACCGTCACGTCTTCCTAAACCCTGAAAAAGATATTTATTCTTGAAATTATAACTCAATCTTGCGAATTGAGACTCTAAAGCCCATTCCGTACCTGATGCGAAAGTAGTTGTTGGTGTTGATGCGGAACCTACGTTAGGCAATCTATCACTTGCAAAACCTGAACCACCCACTGCCATATAATCATCCCTAGAAGTTTCATAACTGTACCCTAGTAATCCTCCAAAAGTATGATTGTTTAATACTTTATTGTAATCCAAAGTATTTGTTGATAACCATTTATAGTCCTTTTGGTTGTCTTTGAAACCCGTTCCACCTGGTACAAATAAATTAACATTTCTGCTTTTTCCTTCAGTCTGAATATTATCTATTCCAAAGTCAGTTTTGAACTTAAAGTCTTTCAAAATCCTAAATTCAGCAAATGCGTTACCCGTGCTTCTTTGTAAATTGAAGTCATTAATATTCAATGCTTCAATGGCTAAAACGTTTTGAATAAATCCGGTATTTTTGAAATTATTATTTGCGTCATAAGGTGTTGTATACGGTAACTGCAAATATGATGAAGTTAATGGAGCAAAGGTATTATTTTCCACACCTACTCTATCGCTGTTAGCTCTGGATAAGTTATAGTTAACACCAACCTTTATATTCTCTGAGATATTATGGTCAAAATTGAACCTTCCAGATAATCTTGCCAAATCATTTCCAATTGTAAAACCACTTTCTTTATTGAAGTTACCCCCTACAAAGAATCTTGTTTTGGAATCACCGCCAGCGGCCGATAAATTGTAAGAATTTGTTTTTCCAGTTTGAACGACGGCATCTACCCAATCAAAACTTTCAGTAGGAAATGTCGCTGCAGCTAATCCTCTTGCGGTTCTGGAATCATTGACGAAGCCCCTGAACTCATCAGCAGTCATGTATTTCAATAAGCTAGTTGGCTCAGAAACTCCAGTAAAATAGTCAAAACTGACAGCAGTTTTCTTATTCAAAGAACCACTTTTAGTTTTTATAAGTACTACGCCATTAGAGCCTCTGGATCCATATATCCCCACAGCAGCCGCATCTTTCAGGACTGTCATTGATTCAATATCATTAGCATTGATATTAAGAAGAGGATTCAATCCTGAACCTCCCCCCTGAGCTGATGAATAGGATCCGTCATTTAAAGGAACACCGTCAACGACAAACAAAGGTTGGCCGCCACCAGAAATTGACGATGCGCCTCTAATACGAATAGAGGATGCAGCGCCTAATACGCCAGAAGAATTGGTCATTTGTACACCTGCTGCCTGTCCTTGCAATAGTTGCTGTGGGCTGGTCATAGGTACATTTTTAAATGCTGCTGCACTCACTGTAGAGACTGCCTGAGTACTTAAAGCCTTACTCTGTACACCGTAACCAATCACAACTACTTCAGAAAGCTGCGCTGCATCAGCTACCAAACGGGCATCAACGCTATTAGAAGAACCTATGTTTACATCCTTTGTAACATAACCGATGTAAGTAAAGCTGAGAATAGTTGCATTCGATGGTACAGTAAGGGAATAATTTCCATCTGTACCTGTAGAAGTGCCCGCTGTCCCGCCCTTGACCCGTACAGATACACCTGGTAAAGGCAATCCATCATCGGCACCTACTACTCTGCCAGTAATCGTCTTATTCTGAGCCATTGCAGTAGTGATTGCTAATAACCCTAACAATAAGAAAGCTAGTAATTTTCTTTTCATTTGAATTTGGTTTAGTTTATTAATTGGTTAGAATCCCCATAGGACAGGGTATTAATTTGCGAAAATAGCGTTTTTCGCACATACCAATTGTATTAGTCGTGTAACTTTGATGTAACAAACGTGTTGCAGATGTAACAATTATCAAATTGACTTTATATAAGTATTAGTTAATGCCTTTCCGAATAGTGCCAATTTCTATCTTTGCCACTAAGCGTTATTCACAATCGCGTGAATCTTTCCGCTGTAAATCGTATGGACATGACAATTATTGCAGTTATAGGCTCTGGAACCATGGGGAATGGTATAGCCCACGCGTTCGCCCTTTCAGGCTTCAAGGTAAACATCGTGGATTTATCTCAGGAGAGAATCACAGATGCATTAAAAAATATAAGCAGAAATCTGGAGAGGCAGGTACAAAAAGGTATCATTCAAATGTCTCAGCAGACAGACGCTATCTCAAATATACATGGATTCACTCTGCTGGAGCCAGGTGTAAAAGATGCAGATTTAGTGATCGAAGCAGCAAACGAGAATTTGGATGTAAAATTAAAGATATTTAGAGAGCTGGATAAATTCTGTAAACCCTCCGCTATTTTGGCTTCCAATACGTCATCTATTTCAATTACAAAAATAGCTGCGGCTACACGCCGCCCTGACAAGGTGATCGGAATGCACTTTATGAATCCTGTTCCGATAATGAAACTGGTGGAAGTTATCAGAGGGTTTAGCACCTCAGCGGAAACAACGAAAATAACGATGGATTTGGCAGTTACAATTGGAAAAGTGCCGGTTGAAGTGAATGACTATCCGGGCTTTGTTGCAAACCGAATCCTGATGCCAATGATCAATGAAGCTATACAATGTTTGCATGAGGGAGTTGCCGGGGTTACTGAGATAGACACGGTAATGAAACTGGGAATGTCTCATCCCATGGGTCCCTTGCAGCTTGCCGATTTCATAGGACTAGATGTTTGCCTGGCGATATTAAATGTACTTTATCAGGGTTTTGGTAATTCTAAATATGCTCCATCGCCTCTGCTGGTTAACATGGTTACCTCCGGACAGTTGGGGGTTAAATCAGGCTGCGGCTTTTATGATTATAGTGGAGGCACAAAGGAGGCCGTTGTTTCGAAGAAATTCCGAAAATAGTTGCCTGCCTGCCGGTAGCTATGTTTGGACACATCTTTTGTTGAAAAGACTCACTAGTGATTAAATTAAATCCGGTAAACGTATTTTAGGACTTACAGCCTTTAGGCATCACGCTTTCCCCCGCTGGCGGGGGCAGGGGGTGGATTTCCGTTAAATTTTCCAAATCGACCGCTTCCTAATTACACTTTTACATTCCAATATTACACTGATAAATTTGTTCTCCAGTCCAGTTTTATGGAGAACCCTAACAACAATAATCTGTGGTATAATAAAAGACTTCGGCGTTTTGCTCATGAGAATAGGTCTGATATGACGAAAGCTGAAGCTTGCCTTTGGAAATATGTGCTTAGTGGCAGAAGGATGGGTGGCTATCAATTTCGCAGGCAAAGACCGGTACTGAATTATATCGCTGACTTCATGTGTAAAGAGCTTATGTTAATCGTCGAAGTGGATGGTATAACATACCAACAGCTTTTTCT
>NZ_JBKJUM010000155.1:0-19465 GCF_046590655.1 Daejeonella sp. | reverse complement strand
CTATGGTGTTTATATGGGATACAGAAATGAAGATGGTCTGGTCAAAGAATCATGGTTAAAGCGTTATTCTGGGCGTTTTGTTTTCGATAGTCAGGTTAAAAATTGGATAAAAGTTGGGGGTAGCATGGGTTATAATGACCAAAGTGAAAGCCAGATTGATCCGCTTGGTAGTGGTGGTATCATTACCATGAGACAAGTATTGGAAGCATTACCGATAATTCCTGTGAAATACCCGGATGGTAGATGGGCTGGAAATGAAGATTATCCAGGAATGGAGGGAGGCGGTAATCCTGTAAATATTGTAACTGATAGGCTTTATTACTTAAAAACACAAACATTATTAGGTAACGTATATTCTAATATTAATTTGGCTAAGGGTCTGGAATTAAGGACGACACTTGGTACCAATATAATAAATCAGCGGGTTGAATATTACGGGGGTAATAGACTTAACTATATTTCCAGGAATCAAGGCGGGGATGCTTCAATAATAAATGAGCGGAGTAATTCGTGGCAATTTGAAAATTACCTGACATATAATAAAAAACTAGCTCAAATTCATTCTTTTACCGGTTTATTCGGACTTTCGTGGCAGCACGTAGACCAGGTAAACTCGAATGCCCGTGCTCAGCAATTTCAGGATGATTATTTCAAATTTAATAATTTGGGTGCCGGAGCAAATCTTGTGGCTGCCAGTTCAGGCGCCAGCGCATATGGATTAAACTCCTATTTTAGCAGGATTAATTATAGTTTAAAGGACAAGTATTTATTCACTGTTACGGGTCGTATTGACGGATCATCAAAATTCGGCTCCGAAAACAGGTATGCACTCTTCCCTTCAGCGGCATTAGCGTGGAGGTTATCGGAAGAAAAATTTATTAAAAATATTTCGGTGATTTCTAATTTAAAACTACGTACCAGCTATGGGGTAACCGGAAATTCAGAAATTACAGCTTACCAGTCACTTGCAGGATTAGGGAATTATTCGGCAATTTTTGGAGGTCAAAGATCTGTGGGTATCGGTGTTAACCGCTTAGCTAATCCAGATCTGCAATGGGAGAAAACACACCAGCTTGATGCTGGTATCGAATTAGGTTTATTCAAAAATAGGATAACATTCGAGGTGGATGCATACCGTAAGTTAACTACTGATATGCTTTTAAGTGCTCCGGTTCCTTCCAGCAGTGGGTTTTCATCTGTAACCAGGAATGTTGGCAGCATGAGTAACATCGGGTTGGAGTTCGCACTGAATACTGTAAATCTCAATTTAACTGACTTTTCATGGAATACTACTTTTAATATTTCTTTAAATAAGAATAAAGTAATAGCATTAACAGGTGGTAGTGATATTTTTTCAGGAAGGGGAATAATTAGGGAAGGCGAACCAGTTAATTCATTCTTTGGATACGTACATCAGGGAACATGGAGCACAGCTGAAGCGGCTCTGGCAGCCAAATATTTAAAAAAACCAGGTGATATTAAATACCAGGATGTAAACAACGATGGACAAATCAATCAGGCGGATAGGGTTGTCACCGGAAAGGGTATTCCGGATGGGTTTGGTACATTTCTGAATAGCGTCCGATATAAGAACTTCGACTTAACGTTAGACCTGCAGTTTATGTATGGTAACGATGTTTTATTTGCGAGTGAACATTCGGCAGAAGACCGCCAAGGCATAGCAAATAGTTTTGCTACTGTATTAGGTGCCTGGACTCCGGAAAATCAAAATACATCTATTGCTCAATTAAGGCCTGTTTCAGCTGGCTATAATACCAATGAGGATTCCCGCAGAGTCAAGGATGGGTCCTTTATTAGAGGTAGAAACCTTTTATTAGCCTATAAATTTTCTCCTGCAGTTACACAAAGGCTTAATTTGAATAGATTAAGATTGTATGCTTCGGTACAAAACTTCTTTCTGAGTACCAAATATACCGGATACGATCCTGAATCTTCAACTGGTGGTGGGGCATTCGACCAGGGACTTGTTCTTTATGACTATCCCAAGCCTAAAGTATTTATGTTAGGATTGAATGTGGGCCTTTAATAATTAAAAAATATAATTATCATGAAAATTACGATAAAAAATATAAGTCAATTATTAATATGTAGTGGGCTTTTGCTTTTTGGTACTGGATGTTCAAAATTTCTTGAAGAACCTGACCCGGCTAATTTTACTCTGGAAAATTACTTTACAAAGCCTGCACACGCCGAAAGCGTGGTGAATTCTATTTATGAGAGTCTAAGGCCGGTTACCGGTGGTGGTTTTGGTGGTGCACCATGGATGATGCTGGAATTTGCAACCGGGCTTGCCAATACAGAGTTAGGCCAGGCTCAGAACAGCATTAACATCCGTAATCTGGTAAATAATTCTGACAATGGATACGGGGGCACTTATTGGACCAGCAGTTACCGCGGAATAGCAAATGCAAACCTGGCAATTGCTAAAATACCGGGAATTACTATGGATGAAGGTCTAAAGAAGAAATCACTGGGTGAAGCCCGATTTCTACGCGCCTATTTTTATTTCAATTTGGTAAGGATATTTGGAAAGGTTCCTCTGATTACTCAACCTGTAAATTTAAATTCTCCCGAACTATACCCCATGCCTGCCACCGAGGAAGCTATCTATAAATTGATTGTCGAAGATTTGATTACAGCCGAGGCTTCAGGTCTGCCTTTTACAGACTCCAAAGGAAGGGTGTCTACAGGCGCAATTAAATCTTTATTGGCAAGCGTGTATTTAACAATGGCTGGACAACCTTTGAAAAAGGGAAACGAATATTATCAAAAAGCTGCTGAAAAGGCTAATGAAGTGATTGTTTCTAATCAGTATAGTTTATTTTCAACTTATGATGATTTGCACAATCCGGCTAGGAAAAACGTAGGTGAAAACATTTTTATGGTGCAATTCCTGGCCATTACTTTGCCTTCCGGATGGCAAACATCTATTATTCCCTATAATCAGGGTATATCTAATTATTCTGATGAAACTGGTGCCATTTATGCTAACAAAGAATTTGTCGAATCTTATGAGCCAAAAGACAAACGGGTACAGGAAAAACAATTCTACTACCACTTCTATACCCAAGAGAATAAAAGGAATCTACCGGAAGTTAACCTGGGAGGATGGTATATCTACAAACATTTTGATGTAACCGCTCATCTTTCAACAACAAGTAGTGACCTTAATTGGCCATTAATGCGCTATGCAGAGGTATTATTGATCTATGCCGAAGCCATAAATGAAGTATCCGGATCTACTCCGGCAGCTTATGAAGCAGTGAACAAAATTAAAAGAAGAGCGCTCCTGCCTGAACTTTCAGGATTAAGCAAAGAACAGTTTAGAGAAGCCACTTGGAAGGAACGCTGGCATGAACTGAGTTACGAAAACAAAACATGGTTTGATATGGCCCGTCTTCGTAAAGCGTTTAATGTGAAAACCAGGGCCTTTGAGGATTTTATTGGTCATAAATTTTCTTATGGGCCTGTATTAAAGGATAGAGAACTATTATTCCCTATCCCAACGGCAGAAATCAGGAATAACAAAAACCTTATACAAAATCCAGGTTATTAGTATATTTTAAATCATTAACCTGTTAAAAAGACAACTCAGTATAATAATGCTAGAGTTTATCATGTACATTTATATACACGAGCAACCTTTATGAAAATAAGTCTAAAAAATAAGACCAGAGCAGTGCTCAAAGCCTTTGTGGTGGTAGCAGTTGCTTTAAGTGCGTTTCAGTTTGTACAGTCAGACCCAACAGCATTAAAAATTAGAAAAGGTGCACGCATTATTTTGATTGGAAATAATCTTGGGTCCAGAATGATGAATTTTGGCCATTTTGAGACTGAGATGCAGCTACGTTATCCTGATAGCCTGCTCTATATCAGGAATATGTGCGACGGAGGAAACACACCCGGGTTCCGGCCGCATTCAGGCCGCCCATCGCCATGGGCATTCCCTGGTGCCGAAAAATTTCAGACAGAGCTAGCAAAAAATTCAGATAGTCAGGGTCATTATGAAATGCCGGACGAGTGGATTACCCGGCATAAGGCAGATATTATCATCGCTTTCTTTGGCTATAATGAATCCTTTCAGGGACCTGAGGGACTTGAAAATTACAAGGCAGAACTCGACGCTTTTATAAAACACACGTTAAGTCAGAAATACAATAGTGTTTCACCCCCGCAACTGGCTATTGTATCTCCGATTGCTTTCGAAGATCTTTCTCAAAAATTTGATCTGCCTGACGGGAAAAAGGAGAATATAAATCTGGCCATATATACCGAAGCCATGAAAGAAGTTGCAGCCAAAAACAAGGTACACTTTTTAAATGCCTTTACACCTTCAAAAGGTTGGTTTGACGCAGAGAAGCCATTGACGATAGACGGTTCTCAACTCACAGATGCTGGTTATGTTAAGTTTTCAACCCTACTCGCAGACGGGGTCTTTGGTAAGACTAAAGCTAAGGCCGAGCCTAATCGGGCATTGGTTCATGCAGCAGTTATGGAGAAAAACTGGATGTGGCACAATGATATAAAAATTCCTAACGGCGTTCATGTTTATGGTCGGCGGTATAATCCCTTCGGGCCTGAAAATTATCCTGCAGAACTTGTGAAAATCCGGGAAATGACAGCACTAAGGGATGAGGCAATTTGGCGGGCACTTAAAGGAGAAAAAATGGATTTGAGTGCCGCTGATCTAAAAACAATGAAGCTTCCTCCGGTAGAAACAAATTATAAACCAAGTGAGAAAAATGGCAGTCTTGCATATTTGTATGGACAGGATGCGCTTAAACAATTTAACCTTGCACCCGGATACAAGATCGAACTTTTCGCTTCTGAAAGCGAATTTCCTGATTTGGCAAAGCCCACCCAGCTATCATTTGACAACAAAGGTCGTTTGTGGGTTGCCACGATGCCAAGCTACCCGCATTATAAGCCGGGCGATAGTAAACCCGATGATAAAATTATTATCCTCGAAGATACTAACGCGGATGGAAAAGCTGATAAGCAAACTATTTTTGCCCAGGGATTGCACATACCGGTTGGCTTTGAATTCGCACCTGAAGGAGTTTACGTTTCACAGGGCACCAACTTTATGCTCTATACGGACACTAATGGCGATGATAAAGCCGACACAAAGGAAATCCTGTTAAGCGGCTTTGATGATCATGATACACATCATGCACACCATGCTTATACTACTGATCCATCAGGTGCGATTTACATGGGCGAGGGGGTTTTTCTGCATACAAATGTGGAAACTTCTTACGGACCAGTGAGAGCTACCAATGGTGGATTTTACCGGTATAATCCCGCCCGGAAACAGCTAGAACGCACTGCACAGTTATCCATCCCTAATCCATGGGGGATTGCCTTTGACGACTGGGGTCAAAATTTCTTTGCTGAAACATCCAGCCCGGATGTCCGCTGGATGATGCCTGGCTCAGTTAAGTCTAGATACGGAGTAGCCACTCATAAATCAGTGAACCTGATTGAGGAAAAGCATCGTGTACGTCCTACATCCGGTTTGGAATTTGTTTCTAGTCGCCATTTTCCCGACAATGTACAGGGCGATATGCTTATTAATAATACCATCGGATTTCTTGGTATGAAACAGCATGTCATGGCGGATGATGGTACGGGTTATAAAACTAATCACCGTCAGGACCTTGTGCAGTCTGACGATAAAAACTTTCGCCCCGTAGATATGGAATTTGCACCGGATGGATCTCTTTATCTCGCTGACTGGCACAATATCCTTATTGGCCACATGCAGCATAACGCCCGGGATCCTCTTCGGGATCATTCGCACGGGCGGATTTATCGTATTACCTACCCCTCCCGGCCATTGGTTGCACCGGCTAAAGTTTCCGGCGCTTCCATTAATGAACTTTTAGATAATCTAAAGCTCCCTGAATTCCGGACACGTTACCGTACGCGCAGAGAATTAAGGGGGCGTGAAGCATCTGAGGTTCTCTCTCATATTAAGACCTGGACTGCTAAACTTGATAAGAAGGATGCCCGTTATGAGCATCACTTGCTTGAAGCACTATGGGTAAGCTGGGGACTTAATAAAGTGGATCAAAATCTGCTTCGTCAGCTGCTTCGTGCAAAGGATTATCATGCAAGGGCTGCTGCCGTACGGGTGCTCCGCTACACAGGACATCAGGTTGCCGATCAGGTGAATCTCATGATGCAGGCAGCCCGCGACGATAATAGTCGCGTTCGACTGGAAGCAATTGTAGCAGCTTCCTGGCTTGGCAAGTCAAAAGGACTTCCCGTTGTTTTGGAAGCTGGTAAGAAACCCCTGGATGAATGGATGGTGCATGCCCATGAAACAGCATTGGCACATCTTAACGGTTATGCAGTCAAAGCGAAAGCAGAATTAGCAGTCGTCACCGAACTGAAAGGCGCTGAGCGTGAGCAGCTGATTAAAGGAAAGGCGCTTTATGCCCGTGAAGGAGCATGCATCACTTGCCACCAGCCTGACGGCAAAGGCCTGCCCGCATCAGGATTTCCACCGCTTACCGGCACAAACTGGGTATTGGGAAATGAGGACCGCCTGATCAAAGTAGTGTTGAATGGACTTTACGGTCCGATGGAAGTGCTCGGAACCAGGTATCCCGGACAAGTTCCTATGACGCCATTTGGGAATATGCTTAAAGATGAAGAAATAGCAGCCGTGCTTACATATGTCAGGAATTCATTTGGAAACAAAGCAAGTGCTATCTCTCCTGATAAGGTGAAAGCTGTACGAGCCGCTACGAAGGATAAAACCGGATTTTATTCTCCTGACGAATTGCTCAGACAGCACCCCATGGAAAAATGAAGTCAACCTAGATCAATTATAATCTATGATAAATTTAAAAAGTATAAGGTATTTAATTTTCCTGTTTACGGTATTGCAATTTGCTTTTTCCTCCTGCGCCCAAATCAAAAGCCGCACGAACGCAAAACCTTTAATCGTATTTGTTACTGGTGATCATGAATATGGCGGTGAGAGTACGCTGATGGTCGTAGCAGGAGAGTTAGAAAAAAATTATGGCTTTCGTACAAAGGTACTGAAGGCATCCCCGGACCATAATTCCGAAGAAAATATTCCGGGACTGGAGGTTTTGAAAGAAGCTGACATAGTGGTATTCTATTTGCGCTGGCGCCGCCTTCCTGCCAGCCAAATTAAGCATATTGATGATTATTTACGCTCGGGCAAGCCATTGATAGGTTTTCGTACGACTACCCATGCCTTTAACTACCCAAAGGGCCACGAATTAGAAAGGTGGAATGCATTTGGAGAATTTGCTTTGAATGCTCCTCCTGGCTGGGGTGGAAAAGCGGGTCATACTCATTATGGACATGAATCTTCCACAGATGTGTCAGTTATTCCCGAAGCTGCTAAAAACTCCATACTTACGGGTGTTTCTAAAAATTTTCATGCCCGGTCATGGTTGTATAAAGTATTACCTGATTATCCTTTGAAAGGCTCTGAATGGTTATTAATGGGGCACGCAGTTAATCCGAATAACACGAAAGCGATAGATAACCCGGTAGCCTGGACGGGAATAAACTCTTTTGGTGCGAAGGTTTTCACTACAACTTTAGGCCATCCTGAAGATTTCGACCTCGAACCATTTCAGCGCCTGGTGATCAATGCAATTCATTGGGCTTCCGGGAAACCGGTTCCAAGAAAGTGGGCAGGAAAATTCAGTGTAAATATTCCCTACAGGGTGCCTGTCAGGTAAAAAAAGCAGCTTCCGTCTAAGTATAAATTCGTTCCGATGTGCTAAAATCAAAAAGCAAATAATGAATAAAATTGGATTTAATGTGCTGGTATGGTCGGCTGCAATTTCTGATGAATTAATGCCTGTTGCCGATAGATTAAAAAAAATTGGTTACGATGGTATAGAATGTTTTTTAGGTGGGTCTGATAATACACCTTATCAGCGTTTTGGAGATCATGTGCAGAATCTGGGGATGGAAACAACCTGTGTTTTTGTATTGGGTAAAGAAGAGAACATTATTAGTCCGTCTAAGGAAGTTAGGGATCGAGGGTTTGAGCGCATCAAATGGGCTATAGATCGGGCCCATGATATGCATGCTAAAATAATTTGCGGACCTTTTCATTCAGCCCATGCCATCTTTGCTCAGCATGCACCCCAAGATCAGGAATATGCCTGGAGTGCGGAAGTATTGCATGCAGCCGGTCTGTACGCCGCCCAGGCAGATATTGTTTTAGCAATTGAAGCGCTTAATCGTTTTGAATGCTATTTATGCAATACTATGGATCAGCTAAGCGCATTGGTGAGCAGAGTTGCGCACCCCAATGTAAGAGCCATGTATGATACTCATCACGCCAATATTGAAGAGAAAAAAGCCACACAAGCCATAAACACAATAGCTCCGGTTCTTGCGCATGTACATATAAGTGAGAACGACAGAGGAACCCCAGGTGACGGACATGTTCACTGGGATGAAACATTTTCTTCATTAGCAAAAAATAAGTATAAGGGCTGGCTCACCATTGAAGCTTTTTCGCGCAATGATCCTGATTTTGCCAATGCTATTAATGTATGGAGGGAATATTCGAAGCCATGGGATATTGCAGAAAATGGTTATAAATTTATTAAAGAAATGTGCATAAAGCACGGATTGTGATTTTTAATACGATTAAATAGGATTTGAAATGACGGAACAACTTCCATTTCGATTTGGAGCTGAGGTGTATACCTGGTTTATGAACAATGACGGGCAGACACATAAGGGACGATTAGGACACATGATTGAAGTGATTGCTAATGCTCAATTTACCGGAATTCAGCCAATTCATTTTTGGATGGGAGATTTAAGCGATCCGGATCGTTTGGAAGAAAAATTAAAAGAGCAAGGAATAGAATTAGCAGCTATTGCACTGGCACTGGACTGGAACGGAACAGAAGAAACCGAACAGGAAACTAAGGAAGCAAATCAAACCATCAGTTTATTGAAGCGTTTTCCCGGAGCTATACTTTGTACGGTACAAAAACCAAGCGGCAGGCATGATTTAACCTCTCGCCGACGTAGCCTGGTAAATATTGTGAATAATGTTTCCAGAAGAGCTATGGAAAAGGGAGTACCCTGCAGCTTCCACCCTAATTCACCCCATTCTTCTATTACCCGAACCGAAGAAGATTACCAGGTAATTCTCGAGTCATTGGATCACACCGCAACTGGTTGGACGCCTGATGTTGGCCATATAATCAATGCAGGTATGGATCCGCTTGAAAAGATGAAAGAATATGCATCCATGATTAATCATGTACATTATAAAGACTGGAACGGTGAGCCGGAATTTGCGTTAATGGGTGAAGGTAAGGTTGATCTTTTGGGTATAACCCAATGGCTTAAGGACAGGGATTATAGTGGCTGGATCATTTGTGAAGATGAAGGAGAAAAAGCATTGGACGACCCGGACTTTGTAACCCTGCATGACGGCCATTGGATTAAGGAAGTATTATTACCCGGATTAAAATAATACACTAATGCCGCTTGTACGCACTAATGGAATTGACTTGTATTATGAGGAACGGGGTTCAGGAGATCCTTTGTTGCTTATCATGGGAATTACAGCTTCCGGATCAGTATGGGAGAAGCATGCTGCGTATTGGGCAAAAGATTTCAGATGTATAACAGCCGATAATCGGGGTGTGGGTCTCTCAGACAAACCTGCCGGACCTTATACTACTGAACAAATGGCGGATGATTACGCAGGTTTACTGGATACGCTTCAAATAGGAAAAGTACGGGTTGTTGGCTGCTCTATGGGAAGTACCATTGCCCAGCAATTGGCTATACGTCATCCGGAAAAAATAAATTCGTTAGTATTGATGTGCCCTTGGGCCCGATGTGATAATACAGCAAAAGCGATATTTCATCACATGATAAATTGTAAAGCCAGATTTACAGCGGAGGAATTTAGTTTATTTATCCAACTATTGATCTATTCAAAATCTTCATGGGATGACGATAAAATGTTCTTTGAAATGGAAGAAGTGCGAAAACAATCGGCCACGGCGCTGGAACACCAGCCATTACATGGTTTAACAGGACAGGCTATGGCATGTGTCAGTCATAATGTACTAGATAAACTTCATCAAATCCGACAGCCCGTTTTAATACTTGGCGGAAAAGAGGATCGTTTTACACCTCTGTGGATGGCAGAAGAATTAGCTGGATCTATTCCTAATGCGGAACTTCATATATATGAAGGATGCGGGCATGCATTTCATTGGGAAAAAATAGAAGATTTCAATTTAAGAGTCAGAAACTGGTTAATTAATCATTAATTTCCCTATCCTAAGGTATTTAGATCGCATGGAACTACAAACCCTCTATTGGTTTAGATTTGCTTTGCCTGGCAGAGTATAAAATTTGAGTGTTAATTTGACGCGAATTTATGAAGCAAGATCCTTTTGTTATTGGAGTTGATTATGGAACCGATTCTGTCCGTTCGGTTTTAGTAAATGCAATTAATGGCAATATTATAACCTCATCAGTATATTATTATCCCCGTTGGGCGAAAGGTTTATATTGCCAGGCATCTGAAAATCAATTCAGACAACATCCACTCGATTATATAGAAGGATTAGAACAAACTATTAAACACTGTCTGGCAGACGCAGGTGGAAAAACTGCGGCTCTTGCCGTTAAAGCTATTAGTATTGATACCACTGGATCTACTCCTATAGCTGTAGATGAAAGGGGTACTCCGCTGGCACTTCTGCCTCAATTTGAACATAATCCGAACGCCATGTTTGTTTTATGGAAAGATCATACAGCTGTAAAAGAGGCAGCTCAAATTAATGAGTACGCTACAAAATTTGAGACTAATTATCTGCAATTTGTAGGTGGGATATATTCTTCTGAATGGTTCTGGGCCAAATTGCTGCATGTTTTTCGGGTTGATGAACAAGTCAGGGAAGCTTGCTATTCATGGGTTGAACATTGCGACTGGATTCCATTTTTATTAACCGGGGGAAAACATATCTCCGAAATGAAACGTAGCCGATGCTCCGCGGGACATAAAGCACTATGGGCTGCCGAGTATGGCGGCTTACCTCCCGACGATTTTTTTTCATCTTTAGATCCGCTACTAAAAGGCTTTACCTCCAGATTATATAAAGAAACATTTACTGCTGATGAAGCCGCCGGGAACCTTAGCCCGGAATGGTCAGAACGCCTGGGTTTATCAAATGAAGTATTAATAGGTGTTGGCGCCTTTGATGCTCATATGGGCGCTGTAGGGGGCCAAATTGAACCCTATCATCTAATTAAAGTAATGGGCACGTCGACCTGCGATATGCTTGTAGCGCCGGCAGATGAAGTGGATAACATATTAGTTAATGGAATTTGTGGCCAGGTACCAGGCTCAATAATCCCGGGTATGATGGGGATGGAAGCAGGACAATCTGCCTTTGGGGATACCTATGCCTGGTTTGGAAATTTGTTAGTATGGCCTTTGCAAAATATGCTTAAACATTCTGAATTAATAGACCCGGAGACAGCCGATGCTTTAATAAAGGAAATTTCAGGTAAAATAATCTACGAATTGAGCGAAGAGGCTGCAAAAATTGTGGTTACGGAGCATAGCGAACTGGCTATCGACTGGCTTAATGGACGACGAACACCGGATGCTAACCAGGAATTGAAAGCTGCTATGATCAATCTAAATCTTGGTAGTGACGCACCATCATTATTTAGGGCATGGGCAGAAGCAACCTGCTTTGGTGCAAAAAAAATAGTTGATCGTTTCAATGATCAGGGAATTCCGGTAAAGGGGCTAATTGGAATAGGCGGGGTGGCAAAAAAATCACCTTTCATTATGCAAATGATGGCTGATGTAATGAATATGCCCATACGCATAAATAAATCTGATCAAACCTGCGCTATTGGTGCCGCTATGTTTGCTGCAACTGTAGCAGGTATATATCCTAAGGTAGAAGATGCCATGGCAGCCATGGGCCCCGGATTTGATACGGAATATATACCAAATGAAAAATTGGCACGCATATACGCTTTACGTTATAAGCAGTTTACAGATTTAGGAGATACTATTGAACATCAATTATCAAAAAAGATTATAAATGAGTATATATAAGCACATTCAGCAGAGCGCGTATGATGCCAATATGCAGCTGCCTGAATTAGGCTTGGTGCTTTTTACATTTGGCAATGCAAGTGCAGCAGACAGGAGTTTGGGTGTTTTTGCTATTAAACCCAGTGGTGTTCCTTACAAAGAACTCTCGCCTGATAAAATGGTGATCGTAGATTTTGACGGCCAAACCGTAGAAGGCAAGCTTCGCCCATCTTCGGATACAAAAACCCATGCGGTATTATATAAGCATTGGGAAAAAATAGGAGGCATTGTACATACGCATTCCAGTTATGCAACCGGCTGGGCACAGGCACAGCGGGATATTCCAATTTATGGGACCACTCATGCGGATCATACTACTGCAGATATTCCGTGTGCTCCGCCGATGAGTGATGAAATGATCCGGGGAGATTATGAATATGAAACCGGTTTTCAAATCATGAATTATTTAACGGTAAAAGGATTGAGTTATGAAGAAATTGAAATGATACTTATTGGCAATCACGCACCCTTTACCTGGGGAAAAACTGCCGAAAAAGCTGTTTATAATAGTGCTGTTGTAGAAGAATTAGCCAAATTGGCGTATTTAACTGAGCAAATAAGGGTCGATGCTCCTAGATTGCCGGATAGTTTGATTAAAAAGCATTACAAACGGAAACATGGTATCGACTCTTATTATGGGCAATAAGAGTGGAAGTAAGTAATGATGTATATCGTGATTAATCACGATATACATCAGAAATATATTTTAAATAGGATTGAATTTTATCGTTCTAAGCAGAGGCCTCTGCTTCACATCTTTGTTGTCTGCACCAATAACGAAATAAAGATCATTTAAGGAAGCGTCTTTACGAGACTGCAAAGGAATTGTTGTAATGGTTTGTTGATTCATCACTGGATTGTAAACCATATTAGCTTTGCCTATTACCATCCCGGTTTCTGAACCCAGACGTACTTCAATAGAGTAATTTGATGCTTCGCCTCTTGAAAAGCTGTTTAGTTCTAAGCTTACGATACCGTTTAGATCTATATTATTTAATTTCAACCATCCTGTATTCTGTGGATATATAAGAAACCCTGTTTCGGTAGAGTCTTTAACAATAAGCCCTCTTCTTTCTGTAATCTCACGGGCATTAATAGTATTACTTCGCAAATAAACAGTGCGTGAGACAGATAACGGCTTAATTCCTGCCCCACCCTGATCAGTGTAGGATGAATTTAAACTGAAAACACTATTTTCTTCATTGGCAGAATTTGAGGTAGGAATAATTTTGCCTTGAGATGCTAACGAAGCCTGTACTGCTTTGTTTTCAAGGGATAATACCCATTGCGCAATTTTACGGGCATCCGCCTCGGGCATAGTTGAATGTGCAGGCATGGATACTTCACCCCAAACTCCGCTACCACCTTTGATGATTTTAGCCGATAGATAACTTATTGCAGCAGGATCTTTCTGGTATTTTGTTGACACCTGAGAATATGATGGTCCTATTGATGGTTCGTTAACTTTGTGGCAGGCCTGGCAATCAGATTTGAGCATTAAAGCTTGCCCTACCATAACTTCAGAAGCCTCCTGATGACCCAGTGTTGCTGAGGCCATATCTGTTCCTTTAGTGTAAGTGTTTGAAACATAAATATTATTCCGGTTTACTGTTGACCCTTGATCTGTGACCAAGACTTGGTACTCTATAGGCTTACCAGGGAAGTAAAATGTTTTGTTGTCCTTTAAAACAATATTAAGCTTTGGTTGTGCATTTCCTGCAAATACACTTGTCTTTTTACTAGTTGTACTTGCTTTATTCATGTCAATAACCTGAACACTTACCGGGTATTCGCCTACTTTAGCATAAGTGTAGTCAACAGATGGGATTGTTGTTGTCTTTTTGATGCCATTTCCAAGATCCCATACATAGGTAAGTTTGTCGTTATCAGGGTCATTGCTTATAACCTTTGCCTGAAGTTTATAAGGCAGGATGCCGCTTGCATTATTAATTACAAGTTCGTCGACTTTAGGAGGACGGTTACCCTTAATATAATCAAGGCGAACTAGAGCGGCATCAGGATTTTTTGCGAACCATCCTTTGCCGTACTCCAGAACGTATATTTTGCCATCTGGCCCAACTTCCATATCGATTGGAGATGCGAATGAGCTTCCGGCCATAAAAGGTTCCATATTATCGTAGTCGCCATTGGGTTTCATGCTGACCGCCTTAATCCAACCTCTTATCCAGTCATAAATGAAAAGCTTATTGTTATAATAATCCGGATAACGTGTTTCCGTTGGAAAGAGTTCACTGTGATAAATAGGTCCGGCCTCTGCGTTTCTGCCGCCTGATCCTACCTGTGGAAATTCTTTAGACTCGGCATATGGATACCAGATAAATGCTGGTGATACAGCAGGGAGTTCCTTTATACCTGTATTGTTTACAGAATTGTTCACGGGTTTTGCCTTATCAAAAAGTTCACCACTCACCCCGGTTTTATAATCAAAGGATCTGTAAGCATAATTATTACCTACAAAATATGGCCAGCCGAAAAAGCCTGCTTTCCTTGCCTGATTTACTTCATCATAACCTCTTGACCCTCTTTCAGGACTATCTGCACCTGCATCCGGGCCAACTTCTCCCCAATAAAGAAAATTAGTCTTGCTGTCAACAGATATACGATAAGGATTACGGTTGCCCATAACATAGATCTCAGGCTTGGTTCCAGGGGTATTAGGAGCAAATAAATTGCCTTGGGGAATTTCATAGGTTCCGTCAGACTTAACTCTAATCCGTAAAATTTTTCCGCGCAGATCGTTCGAGTTTCCAGCACTTCTTTGGGCATCATACTGTTCCAATCCGGGACGATTATCCAATGGCCCATAGCCTTTATTAGTGAATTGCTGTTTAGGAACATCGAATGGTGTAGAATTATCCCCCGTTGAAAGATATAAAAGACCGTCAGGGCCGAATGCGATTGAACCTCCCGTATGACAACAGATTTGGCGTTGTGAATAGAGTTGAAGAACTATTTTTTCTGATGACTTATCTAGTTTATCATTTTCAAACTTAAACCGGGATAAACGATTTACTGAAGTATCCGAAGGGCTGTAATAAATATAAATAAAGTTGTTTTCCTTAAATTTAGGATCAGCTGCAATACCCAAGATTCCTTCTTCAGCATTCACCCCCGGTACAGAGGTTTTAGAATATACACTCAATGAAGCGATCTCGCTTATATTTTTTGTTTGGTTCTTATATAAAAGAATTTCTCCCCTGCGCTGAACAATCAGAACGTCCAGGTTAGGCAGGATGGTCATTTCTGTTGGCTCGAATAAAGTTCCTATCGTTAATACATTACGAACAAACCTGTTGTCTTCCGGAGCTTTAGAAGTTGTAGCTTTTGAATAATTGAGAGCCGTGTTACCGATTGCGAATTTTATACCTCCCAGTAAATGCTTAAGATATAAGGGATCTGCATAAGATTCGGTAGTATGACCCATACCTGTATAAAATGCACGGCCGCCATCAAATTGATGATACCAGGCAATGGGATGATTGTCACCATTTTTGCCGCCTTCATAAGTGGATTCATCCAGCGAGGCCAGAACTTTAACATTGGGATTAAGGTTCTTGTAATTATACCATTCGTCGGTTCGTTTCCATTTTACTGGTAAATGGCTGCTGGCTGCGTTAGTGCGGTCAGTTACATTTACTACTGCTTCCTGAGTTTTAGGATGGCTCAGAAAGTATCCGCCGACAAGTTTGCCGTACCATTCCCAATCATATTCAGTATCAGCCGCTGAATGCACTCCAGCGAAGCCTCCACCAGCTTGAATATACCGCTCAAATGCTATTTGTTGAGGTGCATTAAGTGCATTTCCAGTTGAATTCAAGAACACAACAGCCTTATATTTTTTAAGGGAGTCTTCAGTGAAATAAACACTGTTTTCAGTAGTATCTACTAGAAAGCCCTGTTCCTTACCTAGTTTTATTATTGCTGCTTTGCCCGCAGCTATCGACTCATGCCTGAACCCTGCTGTTTTACTAAAAACAAGGATTCGGGGCTTCACAGTTTGTTTCAGCATGCTAAATGAAAGCAGTGAAATAAGTATCCCGGCAGCGAGGAACATTTTGGTTGAATTTGTCATATGATTTATCTTTTATCCTTTATTTTACAGCGGTTCGAATTGAGGGTTGTTTAAAGTTTCGAGAACTTCCGACTGTAATTTGTTATAAACATTATTACTAAAGACATTGTTTACTAGTTACGTTTATTATATATCCCAACTTTATAAATCTGACTAGCATATACCGGTGACCGGCTGCAGTGTAACAGTAAAGATTCTTTCTACTCATTGCTTTTTCTTACTCTTTTAAATTACAAGTATGATTTTTAAAAATAAAAATATACATTTATTTAATACAAGTAAACTAAATTTCAAATATGAAATAATGCGTTCAGAATGTTTTAATCGATAAAAATACAAGAGCTTCGTGTATGAATTACACCAGTGCCTCATATTCAGCTGTTTACCTATATTTCACTTAATATTTATTATTTATTGTTTCATTTCATTTAAAAACCAATTTACAAACAATGACCTCGACCAATCGTGTAAAACTGTCACTAATGATGTTTTTGGAATTCTTTATATGGGGTGCGTGGTTCGTTACTTTGGGAACATTCCTTGGAAAAGAACTCTCTGCAACTGGTGCACAAATGTCTGCTGTTTTTTCAACTCAGTCTTTTGGTGCGATAATAGCACCATTTATCATCGGATTAATTGCTGATCGATATTTTAATGCAGAGAAAATCCTGGGCATTCTCCACCTGGCAGGAGCGTTGTTAATGTTTCAGATGTATAATTCCACAGACTTCGCTGGATTTTACCCATATGTGTTTGCCTACATGATTATGTTTATGCCAACATTAGCACTGGTAAATTCCGTTTCATTTAAACAAATGAAAGATCCTGAAAAGGAATTTTCAGCTATTCGAATTTGGGGCACAATCGGTTGGATCGTTGCGGGTCTTTGTATAAGTTATTTATTTCACTGGGATTCCGCAGGAGCAGTATCTGAAGGCCTATTGAGGAATACATTTCTTATGGCAGCAATTGTCTCGGCAGTTTTAGGATTGTTTAGCTTTGCTCTCCCCAAGACACCTCCAGCAGTACAAAAAGGTGAGAAAGTTACAATCTCCGACATTATAGGTTTGGATGCATTAAAGCTGCTTAGCAACAAAAACTTTTTGATATTTTTTGTCTCTTCAATTCTTATCTGTATCCCACTTGCTTTTTACTATCAGAATGCAAACCTGTTTTTGTCTGAACTGGCAGTAGAAAATCCTACCGGTAAAATGACTATAGGACAAATATCTGAGGTCTTATTCCTCTTGTTGCTGCCAGTGTTTTTTACTAAGTACGGTTTCAAAAAAACGATCCTGGTGGGGATGATAGCCTGGGCAGCACGATATGCATTGTTCGCTTATGGGAATGCGACTGACTTGAGTTTTATGTTGATCATTGGAATTGCATTACATGGTATTTGTTATGATTTCTTTTTTGTCTCGGGTCAAATCTATACAGATTCCAAAGCCGGCGACAAATATAAAAGTGCCGCACAGGGACTTATTGCTCTGGCAACTTATGGTATCGGAATGCTGATAGGTTTTTGGGTTGCCGGTTTGGTTAGCGACGCTTACAAAATTTCAGATACACAACACGATTGGCAAGGGATATGGCTGGTAGCTTCAGGAATTGCTGCTGCTGTAACGGTTCTGTTCTTTTTAACCTTTAACCAAAAAGAAGAAGATGCTTTGAGGTTGAAGGGGGAAAGGTAAGTGATGGAGGTGAAACGTGAGAAGTGAAAATGGAGACCCGATTGCTATCGGGTTCAGAGTTGCGATAAGGCAATTGGTGGTCTAATATAATAATGCATGATAATTAATTATAAAGGATATGGCAAAAAATGAAAATCGCCGCAGGGCGCTAAAAAACCTAATTGCTGGAACGGCCGCATTATCGGCTGGTACCATGCTTTCATCTTTTAGCCCGAGGACAGAGGCAACACCGTTTTTGCTGAAAGGGAATGTAAACCATTCAGTGTGCAGGTGGTGCTTCAGTCAGCTTTCCGTAGAGGAGCTATGTATTGCTGCTAAGGATATCGGAATTAAGGCTATAGATCTGGTTGGCCCAAAAGATTGGCCTACACTTCAAAAGTATGGTCTTGAATCGAGTATGTGCAACGGTGCTGAAATAAACCTCGTAAATGGTTTTAACGACAAACGATACCATTCAACTTTATTGAAGAATTACTCAGAAATGATCCCGCTTCTTGCAAAGGCTGGATACAAGAATCTTATCTGTTTTAGTGGTAATCGGGCAGGCAAGGATGATGAAACTGGACTTGCTAATTGTACGGAAGGTCTTAAACAACTGACAGCGATTGCTGAAAAAAACAAGGTAACTCTGGTGATGGAACTTCTCAACAGCAAAATAAATCACAAGGACTATCAGTGCGACAAAACACCATGGGGAGTAGAACTTGTAAAACGGGTGGGTTCTGATAATTTCAAATTGCTATACGATATTTATCACATGCAAATTGATGAAGGGGATGTGATCCGGACGATAAGGGATAATCATCGATATATCGCCCATTATCATACCGCCGGGGTTCCCGGCCGCAATGAGTTGGACGAACTGCAGGAACTGAATTATCCGGCGATTATGAAAGCGATAGTAGCAACTGGCTTCAAAGGATATGTTGCGCAGGAATTTATCCCGGTTAAAGCAGATAAAATAGCATCATTGAGACAGGCTGTTGCTTTGTGTGATGTGTAGGAGGTCTAAAGTCTAAAGTCTGATTTCTGAGGTCCGAGATGTTAGAAATTTTAGTAATGCATGTTTAAGACATATATCTTTTAACTTGCTACCTATACTTACAACGTACAACTTATAACTTACAACTTATAACTTATAACTCAAATGGCTGATAATACTTATGATGCTATAGTGATAGGCTCCGGGATCAGCGGGGGATGGGCGGCCAAAGAACTCACTGAAAAGGGCTTGAAAACTATCATGCTCGAGCGCGGAAGAAATATAGAACATATCAAGGACTATGTTAACGCGACAAAAAATCCATGGGAATTTCCTCATCGCGGTGGCAGGACTCAGGAAATGATCGAAAATTATCCAGTTCTCAAGAGGGATTACCCTTTGAATGAAAAGAACCTTGATTTTTGGGTAAAAGATAAAGAGAGCCCTTATACGGAAGTAAAACGTTTTGATTGGTACCGGGGATATCATGTTGGCGGCCGGTCGCTTATGTGGGG
>NZ_JBKJUM010000067.1:0-20661 GCF_046590655.1 Daejeonella sp. | reverse complement strand
AAAAAGTATTATTTTGCAATTAAGATTTGCTTTATATAATTATCAAAACTAATTTTTTTTAATGGTAAAAAATAAAATAGCTCAAGAATCAACATCAATCTCAGAACTTGTGATCCATGGGATCCAGGAAAAAAAAGGAAATGATATTGTCCGTTTGGACCTTAGAAATATACATAGCTCGGTTGCTGACTACTTTGTTATTTGTCACGCTGAGTCATCTACCCAGGTAAAAGCCATTGCACAAAGCGTCGAAGAAGAAGTTTTCAAAGCTCTAAAACTGGATGCCTGGAGAAAAGAAGGTTTGCAAAATGCGGACTGGATTATTCTTGACTACATCGACGTTGTAGTGCATGTTTTCAAAACAGACAAACGCGAGTTTTATGGTATTGAAGATCTTTGGGGCGACGCAGAAATGCAGTCTTTTAAAAGCGCATAAACCACATAGGTTTACGTTTCGTTAGTAATACTACACAATCTTGCACTGAAATGAAAGAAGATAAATTAGATACCAAAAAACCTTTGAAGAAAATACCCGGTAAAAAAATAGTTCCGAAAGCACCAAAGTTTAACATCATGTGGCTTTATGCCATAATCATATTGGGTCTGTTCGTGGTTCAATACATGTTTAGCGGTAATAATGCCCAGCTGATTAACTATCAAAAGTTTGAGAACGAGATGCTTAAAGTCGGGGATGTTGAAAAACTGGTTGCTTATAAAAACGGGGACCTTTACAATGTCGATGTATATATTAAAAAAGATCGTCTGAGTCAACCTCAATATGCAAAGTTAAAAAGTAAAAACAGCATTACCGGGGAAGCAACAGGACCTCATTACTATTTCACCCAGGCTACTTTTGAAAGCTTTGAGACAAAAATTAAAGAAGCCGAGAAAGACATTCCTGTTGCTCAACATGTATCAGTTGTTACTGAATCGCGTGAAAGTCCATGGGCGGGCTGGTTGATGTCTTTTATACTACCTGTTCTTCTGCTGGTAGGGTTCTGGGTTTTCATTATGAAACGAATGGGAGGCGGTGCCGGAGGGGGTGCTGGCGGCCAAATTTTCAATATTGGTAAATCTAAAGCTACGCTGTTTGATAAAGAGTCTCAGGTTACCATAACTTTCAATGATGTAGCCGGCCTTGAAGAAGCAAAACAAGAAGTTATGGAAATTGTGGATTTCCTTAAGAATCCAAAGAAATATACTAATCTGGGGGGTAAGATTCCTAAAGGTGCATTATTAATTGGTGCGCCAGGCACTGGTAAAACACTTATGGCAAAAGCTGTGGCAGGTGAAGCTCAGGTACCATTCTTTTCTTTGTCGGGATCGGATTTCGTAGAGATGTTTGTGGGCGTAGGTGCTTCACGCGTACGTGATTTGTTTAAACAGGCGAAGGACAAGGCTCCATGTATCATATTTATCGACGAGATCGATGCTATTGGTCGTGCACGCGGCAAGAATAATATAGTAGGCGGTAATGATGAACGTGAAAACACACTTAATCAATTGCTGGTGGAAATGGATGGATTTGGTACGGACTCAGGAATTATTATTCTGGCTGCCACAAACAGACCTGATGTACTTGATACTGCTCTTTTGCGGCCTGGAAGATTTGACCGCCAAATTTCTATAGATAAGCCTGATCTGGTTGGACGTGAACAAATCTTCAAAGTCCACCTTAAACCCTTAAAATTGGCTAGTGGAGTAGATGCAAAAAAGCTTTCTGCACAAACGCCAGGCTTTGCTGGTGCTGAAATCGCAAATGTTTGTAATGAAGCCGCATTAATCGCAGCGCGACGTAACAAAGAAGCGGTCGATATGCAGGATTTTCAAGACGCAGTTGACCGTGTGATTGGAGGATTGGAGAAAAAGAATAAAATCATATCTCCCGAAGAGAAGCGAATTGTCGCGTATCATGAAGCAGGACATGCAATAGCAGGCTGGTTTCTTGAACATGCGGACCCTTTGGTAAAGGTTTCAATAGTTCCCCGTGGAGTTGCTGCACTTGGATATGCGCAGTATCTCCCTAAAGAACAGTTTTTATATACAACCGAGCAATTACTGGACGGGATGTGCATGACGCTAGGCGGACGTGTTGCTGAAGATATTGTGTTTAATAAAATATCAACTGGTGCACAAAATGACCTTGAACGGATCACCAAATTGTCGTATGCGATGGTTACGATTTACGGTATGAATGAAAAAGTGGGAAATGTATCGTTCAATGACACTCAAGGAGAATACCAGTTTAACAAACCTTATTCTGAGAAAACCTCGGAAATGATTGATATTGAAGTGCGAAAACAAATTGATTCCGCATATCAACGTACAAAACAGTTGCTTAACGATAAACGCGACGGGCTGGAGAAATTAGCAGAAAAGCTGCTGGAAAAGGAAATCTTGTTTCAGTCGGACCTGGAAGAGATTCTTGGGAAACGCCCCTTCGATAATCGCACTACATACGATGAGTTTGTAAACGGAATTGAACCATCCAATGATATTGCCAAAGAGGGTGTACAGCATGAGGGTGTCGTTGATCACAACGTTGATCTTCCGGAAAATAAATCAACCCTTGATTGAAAATTAATACCATTAGACAGGGGGTTTGCTCAATAACAAATTCCCTGTTTCAACTCAGGTATTCATGAAAGACACTACTTCTAAAGAAAAAATGCTCAAGAAGATTCGAAAGGCCTTACTTGAAAAGAGAGACAATCCATATCCCAATTTAGAAGATACACCTCTATATGAAAATTACACAGACCATATTGATCTATTATTTGCTGAGCAATTAACAGCGGTAGCAGGCAACTTTGTTTTTTGCGAAGATGAAATTCAGCTCATAGAAAACCTGCTCCATCTGGCAGAAGACAAAAACTGGCGAAAAATCTATTGCTGGGAACCAGAAATTCAAGTGCTTCTGGGGAAATATGAATTTCCACACTACACAACCGATACAGATTTCTTAAATGCAGAAGTTGGTATTACCGCATGCGAATCACTTATAGCCCGAAATGGCAGCGTTTTGGTTTCTAATGGTAATTCTGCAGGGAGACGGTTAAGTATTTATCCTCACGTTCATGTCGTTATTGCATTTACTTCGCAGCTAGTTCTGGATCTGAAAGATGCTTTCAAACATCTCAAAATGAAATATCCCGAATCAACCCCTACAATGATTTCAAATATAACCGGTCCTAGCCGTACAGCTGATATAGAGAAAACGCTCGTTCTAGGTGCCCACGGACCTAAAGAACTTTATGTTTTTCTGTTAGATAGTTAAAATTTCTGAAAATTTCTTCATGTTCCGTTCATCTCAGGAATATACATTTGGAATAACCATAAATAAACTATAGACCAATGAAAAAACTTTCGCTTATTAATTACCTTTTATTGAGACTTGGTATCTTGATGTTCAGATTATAGTCACAGATTGGTTCTAGCAGTGACTAATCATTTTTATGTGAAGTAAGTTCCGATCTCTATGAGAAAGAAATACTGTAGTACTGCTTGCTATATAACCCCAAACGACAACATCCAAACTCACTATTCCTGATAAAACTCCAGGAATAAGGGCTTTACCTTGATTATCGCATATAGCGGTACGGCTTATTAAATCAATACTTATCATCGCTTTTGGTATTGGTTTTCCAGTTACAGAGTCAGTGACTACCAGGTCAAGATCAGTGTAGCTCGAAACTTCCTCGTTTCTTTCAGTCAGGATAAAGGCATTTTCGGATATAATAGAATAATCAAGGTATTCTTCCTGTTCAATTGCACTGGTCCCAATCATGATTTTAATTTGTTAAACTTATCACTTAAGAGGTTAACTATTTGAGAGGACAAGTTAGGGTGAGAACCGTTTTAAGTCCATCCGATATTTAACTGTTTTTTAAATATCGAATAAAATTTTAGTATATAACGGATTTTTTACAAGAAAAAATTTAGTCTATCCTAAATCTACTAAAAGAAATAGAAGAAGTTCTATGTTGAATTAGATTCAATCAGGACAAAAATACACAAGGTTGAATGAAACAATACTAATTTTTTATGAAAGGCCGTTGTCTAAGCCCCCTTAATACCGCGCATTTTAGTCCGGGACGTGGAAAACAACTTGATTTATTTTGAATCTACTCATTGTTTTTAATGGAAATACCATACCTTTAAAACATTAAACCATTATAGTATTCAGTATAAAATCCTTTAATGAGCGCCAATATCAAGTCAGTTATTGTAGGAACCGGGAATTATACTCCAGTTAACATTTTTTCAAACAATGACTTTTTAGAACATACTTTCCTTGAAAAAAACGGAAATCCCATCCAAAGGGAAAACCTGGAGATCATCTCCAAGTTTCAGGATATTACAGAAATTGAGGAACGCCGGTATGCAGACCCAAATCACAAGGCATCCGACCTTGGATATTTAGCTGCACTAAATGCCATTGAATCGTCGGGTATCGATCCTGAAACTTTGGACTATATTATAGTTGCACACAATTTCGGCGACATCGCTCCTGGTAGCACCCGCCCGGATGTGCTTCCAACCTTAGGCTCTAGGATCAAACATAAGCTTGGCATAAAAAATCCCGACTGTGTAGCTTATGACCTTCCTTTCGGATGTCCTGGCTGGCTCCAGGGAATGATACAAGCAGATTATTTCATTCGTTCCGGGGATGCACGGCGCATCCTCATTGTTGGTACAGAAACCCTATCGAGAGTAACCGACCCTCATGATCGAGATAGCATGATCTTCGCAGATGGAGCTGGTGCTACTATTCTTGAAGGCCAGGAAAATACCAAAACGGGAATACTGGCACATAAAACTCAAACTCACACATTCGAGGAAGCATTCTATTTATATTCTGCTAAATCAAATAATCAGGAGCTTTTATCTGATGAGTTGTACATTAAAATGGATGGACGTAGAATCTATGAATATGCACTGAAGAATGTCCCTTTGGTTATTGAGCAGGCTCTTCAAAAATCTGGTACAGATTTGACAGAGATTAAAAAAGTTCTGGTGCATCAGGCTAACGGAAAAATGGATGAGGCAATTTTGAAACGCCTATTCAAACTCTACGGAATCCGTGAAGCACCACACCATGTTATGCCAATGACCATCAGTACCCTGGGAAATAGCTCTGTGGCAACAATCCCTACGCTGCTGGACTTGATCATAAAAAAACAATTGAAAATTCATGAATTTAACTCTGGTGACAAAGTTGTATTGGCTTCCGTTGGTGCAGGAATGAATATCAACGCGATGGTTTACCAATTCTGAACCGGATCTCTATTAGATCTGAATCAATTAAATATACATTGTTAACTGGTTTCCGGTTATGACCTTTAACCTACTCCATTAAAAAGGCGATAAATTTAATCTTATCGCCTTTTTATTTTATATAAATTTTTAAACGCCAGGTACTTCTTCCAAAGCAAAACCTTCGTCAACTATAATTCTTCCACAATGTTCGCAAACTATAATTCTTTTGCGTTGGCGAATATCTAATTGTCTTTGAGGAGGAATCTGGTTAAAGCATCCCGAGCATGAATCCCGTTGTATAGTTACGACCGCGAGACCATTCTTGGCATTGTCACGTAAACGATTATAAGCGATTAGCAGGCGTTCCTCAATTATTTTTTCAGCATCATCAGCTTTATGAATAATGCTTGCTTCTTCCTTTTCTGTTTCAGCAGTAATTGTATCCAGTTCAGCCTTTTTGATTTCAAGATCTTTTTTGCGCTCAGTGATAATTGCTAAAGCTTTTTCATAAACTTCAGTCTTATTTTGAATATCGAACGTATGCTCTTTTATTTTTTTCTCAGAAACCTGCACTTCTAAACCCTGTATTTCAATTTCTTTAGAAATTGCGTCATATTCACGATTGTTTTTCACATCACCAAGCTGAACTTCATACTTCTTTGTTGCAGCAAGTGCTTCCTTGATCATGTTCTTGCGGGTCACAATCGAATCCTCGAGCTCATCAAGTTCTGCCTTAATTTTCTGTATCCGTGTTTCTAAACCAGCTACCTCATCTTCAAGATCGGCAACTTCCATTGGAAGCTCACCACGTGTCTGACGAATTTTGTCAATCAGGGTATGAAGGGTTTGGAGTTCGAATAATGCTTTTAATTTCTCTTCTACTGTTTGTTCCATCAAATCAAATAATTTATTGGGTTTGTGTTTTGTGATGTTAAACGGAGCGCAAAGTTACGAAATTTTTCTGTAATTAAATCCAATAATAATTCCTGCGTAAACTGCTCACTCTCAAAATGTCCCACATCGGCAATGACAACTTTTCCTTCGGCATCAAAAAATTCATGATATTTAAAATCTGCAGTAACAAAAATATCCGCGCCTGCATTTACCGCATGACTTAAAAGAAAGCTTCCAGCCCCCCCACAAACGGCAACCCTCCTTACTTTATTCCCGGTAAGAGCAGTATGCCGGATGACTTTAGCATTAAGTCTTTCTTTAATAAATTTTATGAACGTTATTTCATCCTGGTCGTTTTCCAGATTACCGATCATTCCGGATCCTACTCTCGGATGGGGATTACTGACAGGGTAGAGATCATACGACACTTCTTCATAGGGATGAGCCTCAAATAATGCAGCAACTAGTTTCCGTTCGATATTTTCCGGGTAGATTATTTCTATCCTAATCTCAGATTCATCATGTCTTTTACCAATCTCACCCACATGCGGATTTGAACCTTCCCCAGCTTTAAAAGTTCCATAACCTTGGCTGTTGTAGCTACATTCCGAATAATTTCCTATCCATCCTGCACCAGCATCGAACAGTGCATTACGTACTTTCTCAGCATCCGTATCAGGACAAAAAGTTACCAGCTTTTTCAATGCACCCTCTTTTGATTTTAGAATAGTGGGATTAAGCAATCCTAGCTTGTCGCAGATCTTTTTGTTAACTCCTTCAAGTACATTATCAAAATTTGTATGAATTGCATATAAAGCAATATCATTTTTAATGGCCTTAATAACTACTCTCTCGACATAACTCCTGCCATTAAATTTTTTTAAACCACGAAAGACTATAGGGTGGTGCGAGATGACAAGATTGTACCCATTTGCAATCGCTTCGTCAATAACTGCCTCGGTACAGTCTAGTGAAATAAGCGCCCCGCTAAGCTCCATTTCTGGGTCGCCAACAATTAAACCAGCATTATCAAAGTCCTCCTGGAAAGCGAGGGGGGCTAAGGTTTCAAGAAAATTCGTTAATTCCGAGAGTTTCATATTACCGCCCCTACCTATACGGTCGGTGCCATCATCTTCACCATTTGCAAACTTTCGTAAGCAGCTTTTTGGTTGTAATCTGTGGCAATAGATTTATGGTTTATAACATCCACTATTGTGCCTATGAAACATAGACCAGCAGTTAAAATATATAGTATTCCCATTCCCATTTGACCCACAACAAAACGCTGGATTCCGGCAATGCCCAGGAAACCCAAAATGGTAAATAACAATATATCTTGCGGGCTTTTTCGCTTTCCGGAATAAAACATAACGAAGTTTTGGGTTTGTCGCTCGTCCATTCCAGCCATTACTTGTTGAAGGTATGAGTATTCCTCGGGGCTCATGCCCTTCATATTAATGAGCAGATCTTTTTCCATTATAAAGTTTAGTTGTACTCATTAAATTTAAAACGAATTTATTAAATAATTGCACTATCCTAAAAATTAGGATACCAGTAGCCGGAATGCCAAACCAGTGATGCTCTAATGAAAGTCTTACATCTCCATGAAGAAAATAACTGATGGATCTCCCTAGTCCACATCCTGGGCACCATAAAAACACTAGATTCTCAATCGGGCATAGCGTAAAATGATTTACGGATTTTGGGTATGAAATACTAAGTGTTAAAATGGCCGCTGTCCAAATTATGAACTCCAATGGCCACTTACTCAGCATTACAGATGCTTTTGCTTATTCATAAGTATCAATGAAATTGCGAGGTTGAAAAGTATACCAATTAGCAGTGCTGCCGTAACTCTATACATATAATCAGTATTCATTACATTTATATTTAACTGGACATAAACTATGGCAAAGAATGCGGCTATAACTCCGCCAATAATAATAATTTTAAAACCTTCGAAAAGTCCTTCGAAAAACTCCATCTTTCCCCCGGAAACATGATCCCGATAGCTCTTGATGCCCAAATACAGCCCGATAGCTGGGATTAACATAGAAACCCATTCCATCCACTGCATATTGTTGGATTCATCAACTGAATCTTGCGCGTAAACGCCCGAGAAGTGCATGATAAGAATCCATATTCCACTTAAAATCCCTATAGTTATACCATAAATTGCTGCATTTTTCATCGTGTCGTGTGTTTAGATTAATAATATAATGATACTATTTCTAACACCAAAACCCTACAACTGTTGTTGCAGACCCTGTAATTGGCGTTATTATTAACTCTTAAGAACAATCAAATGCTATTAAAGATAGTTAAATAATACGGGTTTCATCCATAGTTATGAATTTACATCGCCTCCGATTTTATTCTCTTTACTCGTATATTTGCGATTGAATTACAGAGCGTGACTATTCGGGATATATTAAATCAGTACAAAACGGATCCCCGTATAGCCATTCTGGCAGAAGCCCTTAATACCGGCATAAGTCAACGGGTCCATCTAAAAGGTCTCATCGGATCAAGCGATTCGGTGCTGGCGACTGCATTGTATTTTATTCAGCACAGGCATATGATCTTTGTACTGCCGGAACGAGAAGAAGCAGCCTATTTCCTAAGCGACCTTGAAAACCTTCTTGAAAAAGAGGTCTTGCTTTTTCCCTCTTCATTTCGAAAATCATTTGAATTCACGCAGGTTGATAATAGCAATGTACTTCAACGCGCAGAAGTTCTCAATGAACTCATCCACTCGAGCGAGTTTGGGAAAATTATTGTCACCTATCCCGAAGCTCTTGCTGAGAAAGTAATCGACCGTGCCGCACTTGAAAAAAATACACTGGAAATTTCGACTGGAAACAAACTTAGTATAGAATTTATAAATGAGTTTTTGGTCGAGTATGATTTTGAACGTGTAGATTTCGTTTATGAACCCGGGCAATTTTCTGTCCGAGGCGGAATTGTAGATATCTTTTCTTTTTCACATGATCTCCCTTATCGCGTTGAGTTTTTCGGAGATTATATTGAAAGTATCCGGACGTTTGAAATTGAGGACCAGCTTTCTGTTGAGCAGGTTAAAAGCATTACCATCGTTCCTAACGTACAGTCCAAATTCCTTACAGAACACAATATTTCACTTCTTGAATATATCGAAAAAGACACATTAGTGTGGTTTAAGGATGTTCAATTTACCCTCGACGTAGTAAAAGGTGGGTATAAGAAAGCTGTCGACTTCTGGAAAGCACTATCTGCCGAGGATAAGAATCAAAATCCAAAATGGATAGATCCAAAATATAATTTCACCGATGAAAAATTGCTTGCAGATCAGCTTCGAGATTTCTCCATTGTGGAATTTGGCAAACAGTTTTTCTATCAGCCTACCACTACTCTATCTCTGGAAATCAAACCCCAGCCATCTTTTAATAAAGATTTCAATCTGCTTATTCACAATTTTAAAGAAAACGAAAAAGCTGGTATAGAGAATCTAATCTTTACCGATTCGTCAAAACAGATAGAACGGCTATATAGCATTTTCGAAGACATCGACCCCACGGTAAAATTTAAACCCGTTCATTTATCTCTGAGAGAAGGTTTTATAGATCCTGGCCAAAAGCTTGCCTGCTATACGGATCATCAGATTTTCGATCGATATTATAAATACAAACTAAAAAAAGGTTATACCCGCTCGCAAGCAATCACCTTAAAAGAGCTTCGGGATTTAAAACCCGGTGATTATATTACCCATATTGACCATGGTATCGGCAAGTACGCCGGACTCGAAAAGGTTGATGTAAACGGGCGTTCGCAGGAAATGATACGGCTGGTATATGCCGATAACGACCTGTTGTATGTCAATATCAACTCCCTGAATCGAATTTCTAAGTATTCAGGAAAGGACGGAACAATTCCGAAAATGAATAAGCTTGGGACCGATGTCTGGGACAAGCTAAAAAAAACAACTAAAAAAAAAGTTAAAGATATCGCCCGCGACCTCATAAAGCTTTACGCGATAAGAAAAGCTCAGACAGGAACCGCTTTTCTCCCCGATACATACTTACAAACAGAGCTTGAAGCCTCTTTTATTTATGAAGATACTCCTGACCAGGTTAAAGCCACTGCCGACGTAAAAAAAGATATGGAATCACCGCATCCAATGGACCGTCTGGTCTGTGGGGATGTGGGGTTTGGAAAGACTGAGATTGCGATTCGTGCAGCATTTAAAGCGGTTGCGGACAGCAAACAGGTTGCTATCCTGGTACCTACTACAATTCTTGCTTTACAGCATTACAAGACATTCACTTCGCGCCTGGCTGAATTCCCATGCACAATTGACTACATTAATCGGTTTAAATCCGCAAAGCAGATAAAAGAAACCTTACAAAAACTAGCTGATGGAAAAGTTGATATCATAATCGGAACCCACAGAATCGTAAGTAAAGATGTAAAATTTAAGGATCTCGGTTTATTAATCATCGATGAAGAGCAAAAATTTGGTGTTAGTGTAAAGGAAAAACTGAAGCAATTCCGTGCGAATGTAGATACGCTAACCCTTACAGCAACTCCGATACCCCGCACTCTCCACTTCTCATTAATGGGCGCCCGTGACCTAAGCATAATAAGTACACCCCCCCCAAACAGGCAACCAGTCCTTACTGAACTGCATGTGTTCAACGAAAAACTCATTAAGGAAGCGGTGGAGTACGAAATTGACCGTGGCGGACAGATTTTTTTTATTCATAACAGGGTTCAGGACCTGATGCAGCTCGGCGGATTTATCAACACCCTTGTTCCGAAAGCACGAATTGGTATAGCCCACGGACAGCTTGAAGGCGATGCGCTGGAAGACGTAATGCTTAAATTTGTTTCAGGCGAATACGACGTACTTGTTGCGACAACGATTATTGAAGCAGGATTGGATATAGCAAATGCTAACACTATCCTAATTAATCATGCGCATATGTTTGGATTGAGCGATCTGCATCAAATGCGGGGTAGGGTTGGACGGTCGAACAAAAAGGCATTTTGTTACTTATTGAGTCCCCCACTCTCCACCCTCACCAATGAGGCGCGGAAGCGTCTTAGCGCGATAGAGGAGTTTTCGGATTTGGGCAGTGGCTTTAATGTTGCCATGCGCGACCTGGATATTCGCGGAAGCGGAAATCTGCTTGGAGCGGAGCAAAGTGGTTTTATAGCCGAAATAGGTTTTGAAATGTATCACAAAATTCTTGACGAGGCAATCCAGGAGTTAAAAGATGACGAGTTCAAGAACTTGTTTAGTGAAGAAAAACCCCGACCATTTATATCATTCACTCACGTTGATACGGATCTGGAAGTCATGATTCCCGATGAATACGTAACCAACATTGCAGAGCGCTATAATCTATATACCGAGCTATCCAACATTGAGAGCGAATTGGCATTAAATGTATTCAGACAAAAGCTAGCCGACCGCTTTGGGCCCATTCCACCGCAGGTTGATGAACTTATTAATACCTGGCGCCTTCAATGGCTTGGTAAAATGATCGGTTTTGAAAAGATCACCTTCAAAAAGGGGATTCTCAGGGGTTACTTTATTAGTAATCAACAATCGCCTTATTACGAAACTGAGCAGTTTAACAGGGTCCTGCAATTTGTCCAGGCACATCCGCGAATTTGCAATCTAAAAGAGGTGAAAAACTCGCTGCGACTGGCGATAGAACATTTAAATACGCTCGACATGGCTATAGGCATGATGCAGGAAATTGCCTTAAACGATCCTGCTATTCACTAATCTGGAATGTAATAGGCTGAACGTAAGCTGTTCTTGCCGGGTGTCCTTCGACCATACCCGGTTTCCAGGGCGGAGATAATTTTAAAACGCGAATTGCTTCTTCATCGCAACCGTTACCAATACCTTTTATGACTTTGAAGTCGGAAAGAGTTCCATTTTTTTCTACAACAAACCCAATGTAGACCTTACCCTGGGTTCTGTTTTCTCTGGCTTGTACCGGGTATCTTAACGCTGAACCAAGATATCTTGCCAATGCTTTTGAACCGCCATGATACTCAGGAGCCACCTCCACGCTGCCCAAGTCATACAATTTTCCTTCATATCTGGCGTCCGGATTTCCTGTTTCGGGAGATGGTGCCGTTTGCGGTACTGGTGTATTTTCAACTTTCTCAATTACATCTGCCTGCCATCCGGTTTCTTCCCCAACTAAACTATCCTGATTTGCACCTAAATCATAGGAAACCAGATTCTTGATTTCCAATTCCCGAAGAGAGCTTATCTTTCCATCCTCATTGATTATCATTTCATATTTGACATCTGCAGACTCCTCTTTATTTACAGATAGCTTTATATAGTTGACACTAGCCCAATAGGTTGCTGTCAGTTCAGTACCATTTCTATTATAATCCAGAGAAGAAACAATCCACTCTAGCCTTAAATTTTGCATATCCGACCTGCGTTTGAAATATAGATTCTTTAAACGCTTATACGTTAAATTGTGATAGTTAAAATACGTTTGAGTAATCGGGGAAAAATAACTTGGCGGATCGAAATAACCGCGTCGTTGATCCGTATAGAATGCTTCAATAAACTTTATGAGAGAAGATCTCACCTCTGAATCTGACATGCTCGCATTCTCATTCAAGACATCAGAATTATCGTCGTCGATAACTGCTATAACTTCCTGCTTTCCGGTAAATAAGCTATTAAGATTATCAACAAAAAGTGTGAGATAACCCATTACGAGGATTATTACCCCGAGCCCAATACCCATATACAGCAAGGATTTATCTTTTTTGATATCCCCTGCAATAGTGTCTTGGTGTGAGTCAGCCGGCTCTTTCATTATATCAGATTTCATCTAAAAAAGTTCATCAATAACCTTCAGATAACCTTGGGATCGTCTACGATATTCTAATCAGAAAGTTTTTACGAATTGCAAATATACAAATACAAGAGGTGCGGCGAGCAATAATCCATCAAATCGATCCAATAAACCGCCATGACCGGGAAGCAATGAGCCGGAATCTTTAGTAGAAAGACTTCTTTTGAGCATGGATTCACACAAATCGCCCAAGGTTCCTGCTGTAACAATGATAACCGCCATTCCCAACCATTGGATAAGGGAGAGCTCATCAAAATACATGGAAATGATAAAGGCAGCAGTCATGCTTGTTACCATTCCTCCAACAAAACCTTCCCAGGACTTTTTCGGCGAATGGCGCTCAAATAAGCGGTGCTTACCTAGTTTTACACCAAAAAGGTAAGCTCCGGTATCGCTAGACCATAAAAGCAGCAGGAAAGCAAGAGGATAATGGAACGAATATGTGCCGTCTATAAAAGCTATGGCATAGAAAAAGCAAAATGGAACTGCCGCAAAAAGCACTCCGAAAATAGTATAAGAAATGTTATGAAAAGGATTAGGATATTTTCTGTAAAGCTCAGCCACGATGATCATTATTGTTATTGGTACGCATATGAGCAGGTTGATGAGTGGCTCGCCCTGAAACAAATACATACTCAACGGCAAAAATATACTGATAACCAGCACCAGGCCCCAGCGCTTTTGGGGCTTCACTTCCGAAGTTGTTACGAGCCGGTAAAACTCCTCCGTACATAGGCCACTGAGTATTAAGAAAAAAAGGGTAAACGCATAGGCTCCAAGAAGTACTGATGCAAGCATTACCCCCACGAAGAAAAATCCGGTTATTGCCCTTGTTTTCATTAGAGTTCGTTATTAATAATTATTTCTAGTGCCTTCTGAAAATTACCTTCATGAATATATACCTCCACTTCGCCCATTCGATATGGAAACCCTTGTTTATTTATTATTATAGCGTCAATTTCGTTGTCGATTAAAACCTGTCTGACAAGTTCAGACTTAAAAAAATCAGCCGATGTGTAAATCTTAATCCAGCCTGCTTCCATCCGTTCGATCAGATAAATTTAAGCTATACCTTAATGACGTGGTATAAAAAATCCAGAGGAGGAAGCTGCAAGCTAAAAAACTAATTATATAGACATAATAAGCTACCGGATCCGGCTGCTCGAGTTTATCTAACGAAATACCTTTTTGCTGATAAACAAAGGCTGTAATAACTGCAACAGCATTATTTATGAAGTGGCTTAAAATCGGAATCCAAATAGTACGGCTCCAAACTAAAAGATATCCAAAAAGAGCTCCCAACAACATCCTGGGCAAAAATCCATAGAACTGAACATGTATAGCACTAAAAATTATTGCGGTGACCCATATTGCAACATGCTTATTGCCTGTCCATTTTGCAAAAATCTTTTGAAGGCATCCCCTGAAAATAAGTTCTTCACCTACCGCAGGGATAATTGCCAACATGAAAATGTTAAATATTAATACTCCAGGGGTATTCATTGTCAATAGCTGTTTTGTCATTTCAGACATCTCCAGCTCTTTGATAAGCATCCATTGTTCCAGATCTCTAAGAAAATACGGCAAGTTCATATTTCTATTGAGTTCTGCACTTAGTTCGAGCATGGGCCCTGAACTAATCATAATCAGTAGGGTAATTAGAATAAGTACAGATGGGAATTCTTTCAATCTCAAATATGCCGTCCAATTCTGACTTTCTAGACGTGCAAAAAACAAAGCTGGAACTATAAACATCCCGGTTGAAATAAATAGCTGGAGAAGCTTAATTACTTCTATGGATGATGCTGACCCGGTGGAAGCATTGAGCATTTCCTTCATCCCATAAATTGTTATCACTGCAATAAATGCCAGGAGCATAAACGTTACTGCGCCCGCGATCATCAAAAGCAAAAGCAAAAGCAATGAAATAAAAGGATGACGTTGTGCTGACGCAGGTTTAAGCATACTGTTTAATTATTCGTAATTTTGCGTTTTGAACACTGATAACTGGGTTGAAAGATAGTTAATGTCTGTTAAGATTGGAAATATAGATTTAGGGGATTTTCCGCTGTTGCTAGCACCAATGGAAGATGTTAGCGATCCACCATTTCGTTTTGTATGTAAACAGAATGGGGTGGATATGATGTACACGGAATTCATTTCTTCTGAGGGATTGATTCGGGATGCTGCAAAGAGCGTAGCAAAACTCGATATTTTTGAATACGAGCGTCCGATAGGCATACAAATTTTTGGGAGTGAGATTGATTCGATGCGGGAGGCAACCAAAATAGCTTCAGCAGCTAAACCAGATCTTATCGATATAAATTATGGCTGCCCCGTTAAGAATGTAGCATGCCGCGGTGCCGGGGCGAGCCTTCTTCAGGACATCGACCGAATGGTGCTAATGACCCGGGCTGTTGTTGAATCAACCCACCTTCCTGTAACGGTGAAAACCCGTCTTGGCTGGGATGATAACACTAAAAATGTTTATGAAGTTGCGGAACGCTTGCAGGATGTTGGAATCCAGGCTTTAACTATACATGGCCGAACAAGAGCTCAGATGTATAAAGGCGAGGCTGACTGGACGCTTATCCGCGAGATAAAAAGAAATCCCAGGATCAAGATTCCTATTTTTGGTAACGGTGACGTAAATTCTATCGAAAAAGCTGCCAGCTGGCGAATGGAATATGAGATAGACGGAATTATGATCGGGAGAGCGGCTATAGGTTACCCCTGGATATTCCGTGAAATAAAACATTTTTTCATGACCGGAGAATATCTTCCGGAGCCCACAATTTCAGAAAGGGTTTCCGTTTGCCGGACACACTTTGAGAAATCCATATTGTGGAAAGGTGAAAAAACAGGAATTTTTGAGATGAGAAGGCATTATGCTAATTATTTTAAGGGCATTCCGGACTTTAAAGAATACCGGATGAGGTTAGTTTCCTTGCAAGATATTCAAGATATTTATTCGACACTTGATGAAATAAATGAACGGTTTCAAATAGAAATGGCCTAATTATTGGGTTTATTTTTATATTGTCCTATCAAAAGCAATTAATATGGTAACCAAAATTACTGATGGAGTAAAAATATCGGTAGAAACTATTTACCAGCCTGAATATTCAAATCCGGCCAATGAACATTTTATGTTCGCCTATCGCGTCAATATTGAAAATCTTACCGATAAAAGCGTGCAATTGCTCAATCGTAATTGGCAAATTTTCGATTCTAATGGAACAAATCGTGAGGTGGAGGGTGAGGGTGTAGTTGGACAACAACCGGTCATTGAGCCTGGTGATAACCATGAATATGTTTCCGGATGTAACTTGAAAACGGATATGGGCAGTATGAAAGGTTCGTATGAGATGGAACGAATGGTCGATGGGCTAAAATTCAGAGTAAACATTCCTGAGTTTTACCTTATAGCACCTTACAAACTTAACTAACATCAAGCTCTTTTACAGCAAACTGTAGAGTGGTATCCCAGTTTGCGGGTCCAGACCATACTTTTCGTAAAGCTCATTGACTTTTATTAACAACCCAACTCTTCTGTGTTTGCTAATGCATAAAAAAGCCAGACTGAAGATCTGGCTTAATATTAATTAATTTCACGATTAAACCTTTATTCTCTTCTGCCAGCAAGCATACTCGCATAATAAACAAGCGTTGCTAATGATCCTAAGGCTGCTACGACATATGTTACTGCCGCCCACCATAAAGCATCTTTGGCCTGATCGTTTTCAACGGACGTCTGCATGATTCCACGGTTGCTTTGCAGCCATGCTAAAGCCCGGTTACTTGCATCAAACTCAACCGGAAGGGTAATAAATGCAAAAATGGTTACTAAGGCCAGTGCTCCTACTCCAATTGCCAGAACCATGATATTACCAGAGAATATAAGGAGCATCACACCAATCATCAAAGCCCACTGTGTGATCTTTGAAGCTACATTCACTGCTGGAACTACAGCAGACCTGAATTTAAGCCAGTTATACGCTGTAGCATGCTGAACCGCATGTCCGCATTCATGAGCGGCAACTGCCGCGGCTGCCACACTTCGTCCGTGAAATACTTCAGGACTTAGATTTACAGTTCTATCCGCTGGATTATAGTGGTCGGTTAATTGCCCTTCAACCGAGATTACTTTCACATTTGATATCCCGTTATCGTTCAACATCTTTTCGGCTATATCTTTCCCAGACATGCCCGAACCAAGAGGCATCTCGGAGTATTGTTTAAACTTGCTTTTGAAGCGCCATTGAACTGCAAAACTAATTACAGCAATAACTATCATTAATATTAGTCCCATAGTGATATTTTTTGTAAAGTATATTCAATAACTATTCCGAATAAAATTACTCACAATTAAATTACCTTTAATATCCATGGCACAAAGTTTTTCATACTGGGAACAAACATCATTCCTCACTGGTTTTGATGTGCTCATAATAGGTAGCGGCATAGTAGGTTTAAGTGCCGCTTTTCGATTAAAAAGCCAAAGTCCATCCATGCGTATTGCGATAATTGAATCTGGATTTTTACCATCAGGCGCTAGCACCAAAAATGCCGGTTTTGCATGCTTTGGAAGCGTTTCCGAAGCTATGAATGAGCTTAAGATTAGCGGCGAAGAAAGCTTTTTGCAAATGGTTGAGATGCGCTGGAAAGGACTATCCAGACTTAGAAAAAACCTGGGTGATGCGTGCATAAATTTTGAACCTTCCCGAGGTTATGAAATATTCAAAGATTCGGAAGAGATTTTCGCTGTAGAGTGCATAGAGCAGATTGATTATCTCAATAACCTGATTAAGCCGATTATTGGAAAACATGACATTTATTCAGTGACTAATGCTAAAATTGCAGAAAATGGGTTTTCGGGAGTAAAATACCTTATTGAAAATAAATATGAGGGTATGCTCGACACAGGCAAAATGATTGGCAGACTTATTTCAATAGTAGCTGGTCTTGGAGTAAAAATCTTCAACTGCTGTAAAGTTCAGCAATTCACCAGCGATGGCGTTCAACATCGCATATTTACGAATCAGGGCGAGTTTAAGGCCCGATCAATCATCGTAGCAACAAACGCTTTTGCTAAAGAATTGTTACCGGAACTTGAGGTAATCCCTGGTCGTGGCCAGGTATTAATTACTGAGCCAATCCCCAACCTGAAGGTTGGTGGAGCTTTCCATTATAACCGCGGCTATACTTACTTTCGAAACATCGATAATCGTATACTACTGGGTGGCTTTCGTAATCTTGATTTTTATGGTGAACAAACTAGCGAACCTGGTTTAACAGACCTTATTCAAACCGCACTTGAACGGCTTCTTTATGAAACTATCCTTCCGGGTCAACGTCCCAAAATTGAATTCCGTTGGAGTGGGGTTATGGGTTTTGGTCCGGAACCACGGCCCATTGTTAAAGAAATCCGTCCAGGAGTTTATTGCGCCGTCCGTTGCAACGGCATGGGTATCGCCATCGGCACCCTACTTGGGGAGGAGGTTGCAGATCTGGTGAATTTTTAAACGAAGTAAATTTGTCCGCGATTTACCGACGTCAAATTCAGATATGAAAATCCCTGGGACGCAATTTTCATTATTGCAGGATTATAGATTTCCGTAAAATTGTATTTTTGATAAAATTTTTATCAATGGATATATCTTTTGTTCTTGGAGTGGGGCTTATTTTAACGATTATTCTTTTCTTCTTTAATGGAAATTCCAAAAAACCAGTTGTTTCTTTGGAAGATTTGAACAGACTAAAGACAGAAAATGACGGGTTCAGGATCAGCTGTGCTAAAGCAGAAGAAAGGGCCGAAAATTTTAAAGCTGAATCAGATGATTTAAAATCACAATTAGTTTTTGAAAGACAAAAACTCTCAGATGCCATGCAATCACTAGAAAGTTCCAGGTCCTATGTCAAGGCCCAACAGGAGAGGGTTGAAGAGCAGAAGCTTGAGTTAAAAAGTAACCAGGAGAAATTCAACAAAGATTTTGAGCTTATTGCTTCCCGTATTCTGGAAGAAAAAACGAACAAGTTCACGGAGCAGAATCGTTCTAATCTGGATATTTTATTAAATCCGCTAAAGGAAAATATTAAGGCTTTTGAGGAAAAAGTTGATAAGGTTTATAAAGCTGAATCAGACGAACGTAACGTGCTAAAAGGGCACATCAGCCAGCTCATGGAACAGACTAACCTGATGAACATGGAGACTCAAAATCTTACTAAAGCCCTTAAAGGCGATAATAAAAAACAAGGCAATTGGGGTGAAATGATTCTTGAGAGGGTTCTTGAAAGGTCAGGTTTGGTTAAGGATCAGGAATACCGGATTCAAAAAAGCTTGCAGACATCTGATGGAAGCCGCTTCCAGCCGGACGTGGTTATTGATCTTCCGGATGATAAGCATTTGATTGTTGATGCTAAAGTTTCGCTAATTGCTTATGAACGACTGGTGAACTGCGACAACGACGAAGACATAGATCTGTTTTCGCGACAGCATTTAGCCTCGATCAGGAGTCATGTTAGCGACCTATCCGCAAAAAATTACAGCGAACTTTATAAGATCAACTCTCCCGACTTCGTCATGTTATTTATTCCTATCGAGTCGTGTTTTAGTGTTGCTGTTCAAAAAGATGCTGAATTGTTCAATTACGCCTGGGATAAACGTGTGGTAATAGTCAGCCCTTCTACGCTCCTTGCAACCCTGCGGACGATTGCAAGCATGTGGAAACAGGAGCGTCAGAATAGAAATGTGATGGAAATCGCGCGGCTAAGTGGAGAGATGTACGATAAATTTGTGGGATTTATAGCCGACATGGATGGTATAGGCAAAAACATTAAACAAAGCCAGGATGCTTACGAGAGGGCTTTGAACAAACTTAGCAGTGGAAGGGGAAATCTTACCGTTACAGCCGAAAAGATAAAAAAATTGGGGGCTAAGGCTGGCAAGCAACTGGATCATAGATTAATAGCAGATGAAGAAGAGTAGATTTGAGTTTCACGGAAAACTGCCAGCCGAAACAATTCCTTTGGGCCAGCGCGCCCGTTGCGAGAAATATAATAAAGAGGGTTCCAATAATTTGATATCTCAAATCAATTTAATTTACGGTCATTCTGTCAAAGTTTTTAGAGAATTCCAGCCCTGCGCCTTTATTTGGTGAACTTTATTAGATTTGGAAATGAGGTTACACCCTGCAGAAGCTTCTGTAATATGGCCAATAATCGAAATATCGGGGTTATTTCTGATCTTTTCAAAATCTGTTTGCTTGACCGTAAATAACAGTTCATAATCTTCACCACCATTCAACGCACAAACCGTAGGGTCAATGCCAAAATCGCGTGCCGTATCGTAGGTCATTGGATCGATAGGAATTTTTTCTTCATAAAGATTACAACCCTTGTTCGACTGTTTACAAATGTGAAGGATCTCGGAAGCCAGGCCGTCTGAAATATCAATCATTGAAGTTGGTTTTACTTTGATTGTTTTCAAGACCTCTATAATATCCTTTCGTGATTCCGGTTTAAGCTGCCGTTCAACTATATAATCTTTTCCCTCCAGGTCGGGCTGAATATTGGGGTTTTCGAGAAAAATGTTCTTCTCGCGTTCCAGAAGTTGCAATCCAATATAAGC